>CANNBR010000030.1 GCA_947502805.1 bacterium | reverse complement strand
TTTAAAACTGCATCAAACTTCTTGCCTAGCAGGAAGTTTTTTCTTTTCTTTGTTTCTTCCTTTCTGCGGCTTGGGTTACTTGCACTTCTTTGCCTCTATGTATTGCGCACCCCTTCACTCAACATTATACTAGTTCTAGCCTCTTTTTTTGGGGGGTTTTGGTTAGCAGTCTTGCAGAAGAAGGTACGCTCACATGAACATTAACGTTTTAGGCGAAAAAGCATCATGGTCTCTCCTGTCGTTTTTCGGCATAACCCATCCGTTTTTTAACGTCATTATTCCCACTGTTGTAAGCACCTGGGCAATCTTAGGAATCATTTTTGGACTTATATTTTTACTCAAACGATCCCTTGCCAATAAAGACAGTCATCTTCGCTTTTGCCTTCTTGAAACTATTAGCGCCCTTATGGATATGGTCACTGAAGCACTTGGCCATTTTACCTACAAGCATTTTAGCTTTATTGCTTCTCTTTTCTTTTTCATTCTTATCTGTAACACGGTTGGTGTCCTTCCCTTTCTTGATGAACCAACTACCGATTTAAATACCACCGTTGCTCTTGGCATTTTAGGCCTTTTGTATCGCGATTTTTTTGCCATCAAAGAACATGGCTTTCGTGGCTATCTTAAAGAATTTTTTGAACCACTTTTTTTTATGTTTCCTCTTCATATCATGGGAAAATTTTCATCCCTCATTTCAATTTCATTCCGACTCTTTGGAAACATTTTAGGAGGCATGGTAATTTCTCATATCTGGTTTGGATTTGCAGGAGAAAATATTTTTTTAAACATTGCTAATTTTTGTGGTCTTGGACTTATTATTAATCTTTTTTTTGGTATCTTTGAAGGTCTTATTCAGGCATTTGTTTTTGCCATGCTTTCACTTACCTATCTTTCTCTTGCCCTTGCGCATGAAGAAAATAAACCTGATACCACTACTACTCTAGAAAAGGTCATAGAATGATGCTCGATCTTTCCTCTTCACTTTGTCATTACGGTTCCTGTGCCTTAGCCGTTATTCTTCCTTCATTAGGAGTAAGTTTTGGACAAGCTCTTACCTGTTCAGCTGCGCTTGAAGCACTTAACCTTCAACCTCACGCACGCAGTGAAATTAGCAGAACGCTTCTTATTGCACTCGTACTTATTGAAACTGCTGCCATTATAAGTTTTATTATCGGCTTTCAACTTCTTATTGTGGTGGGGCCTCATGCCACCTTTGAAAATGCTGCTTACATCCATTATGGAGAACTAGGGATCGCTCTTGCCATTGGGGTAGGAGGCGCCATTGCAGGCCTGCTTTCTTGTCTACCTGCACGGCAAGCATGCCTTGCCATTGCCCGCCAACCTTTTTTAAGTAATAAAATTCAACTCCTGATGGGGATTACGCAATCACTTATGCAAACGCCCATTATTTTTGGACTCATTGTTTCTATGTTTATTTTGAAACAGCTTGAATCAATTACCCAACTTGCAGATAGCCTTCGATGTATTGGAGCCGGCCTTTGTATTGGCATAGGAAGTATTGGTCCTGTCATTGGCCTTGCTCGCCTTTCTGAAGAAGCTTGTAGAAGCGTTGGAATTAACAGATCATCTTTTTCAAAAGTACTTTCTTTTACCGTAATAAGCGCTGCCTTAATAGAATCAGCTATCATTTTTTGCCTTGTTATTGCTCTTTTTCTTCTTAACATAAACAGTGCTAACAAACCGGACTACCAAGGAATTGTGTACATCGCTGCAGGTGCCGTAATGGCGATTGGAACTCTTGGCGTTGGTATTAGTTCAGGACGGCTTACTGCTCAAGCATGCAAAGTTTTTTCAAGTAAACCTGAACTCTATAGTGAAGTTTCAAAAATAAGTTTTTTCAGTCAGGTTCTTATAGAAACAAGCGCAGTATATGCACTTGTTATTTCAGTATTTCTTCTGATTTCCATCTAAACAAAAGCGGTGCCTAATGCTAAAAAAGGAAAATGCACCAGTCATTTATATCGTTACCAAATTAGAGTTAGGTGGAGCACAAAAAGTGTGTCTTTCTCTTTTTCACGAACTAAAAAACAAAAATCATGAAACGTGGCTTATTTCAGGAACCGAAGGGCCATTAGTTGCAGAAGTACAAAACAATCCCAACGTTATCCTTCTTCCCTCGCTTAAACGAGAATGCTCTTTTTCGAATCTAAAAAATGATTTCAAAACTTTTTTTTTTACTTATTAAAGAACTAAAAAAGTTAAAATCTGAACACCCCACTATTATCGTACATACCCATAGCACTAAAGCTGGCTACCTTGGCCGCTGGGCTGGTTTTTTTGCTGGCATCAAACAACGATTTCATACGGTCCATGGATTTGGTTTTCACCAACATCAATCAAAACTTGGCTATATATCCGCCTATATTATAGAGCTTTTTACCGCACTCGTTACCACTCATTATGTGTGCGTGTCAACAGAAGACCAAAAAACTGGCTGTCGACTTCTGCCTTGGTTTTCGCGCAAAAACAGTCTGATTCGCGCAGCTATTGATGATGAAAAATTTCACCCTGCTCAGATTGCCCCCCTTGATAAAAACGTACCTTTTACTTTTGGTACCGTATCGTGCTTTAAAAAACAAAAAAACCTCTTTGATCTACTCCAAGCTTTTAAAGACGTCCATCGCCACTACCATCACACTCGCCTTGAAATCATCGGCGATGGTTCGTTACGGCCAGAAATAGAATCATGGATTGCAATTCACAATCTTGAACAGGTGATTACTCTTCATGGCTGGCAAGACGACGTAGCTCCGCTGATGAAGCAGTGGCACGTTTTTGTTATGTCCTCACTCTGGGAAGGATTACCGTGCGCAGCGGTAGAGGCTCGTTTTCTAAAATTACCGGTACTTGCCTACAACGTCGGAGGCATAAGCGACTTAGTGCTCGATGGAAAAAATGGCTTTCTTTATGAACCACGCAAAGTACAACAATTAGCACATGGAATGTGCGCCCTTATTTCCGATAAAATACTGTACCAGAAACTTAAAGCATATCCTGAAGATCTTTCTGCGTTTACGCGCAACGCCATGATTTTACAACACAGTATTTTATATCGTTACATCACAACTCGTGAGTAAGTAAAAAAAATCCTGTCATTCCCAGTGAATGGTAGTTGCGGCAGAATACATCGTATTTGAAAACGCCTTTATCGTCCGTGATTTGAAAGTCATTGAACGGGAAATATGAAAATGATACGTCTTTTGCTGGTATTTTGTATGGCCTATGGGCTGGGATATTACGTTCATAATCACAGAAAAGAAATAGCGGCCCCTCAGTTAAAATCAGGAACCATTATTATTTTGAATGGGCCATCAGCTGCGGGAAAATCGACGTTACAAAAAGAAGTTCAAAAGGCCATGAATGAGCTGTACCTAACTGTTGGGGTAGATGGTTTTTTTGATGCGATCTTGCCGCATGATTTTCCTGACGGACAATCGTATGTTGGAGGAGAATTTGTCCGAGGTATTGCTACAACAGTTGATGCAGAAGGCCATCAAGTTATCACCCTAAACATTGGCAAGGCTGGCCGTCGTGTAGTGACTGGCATGCATAATGCATTTGCCGCCTATGCTGCAGCGGGTAACAGTGTGGTGATTGATTATATTTTGTATGAAAAAGAGTGGTTACCTGAACTGGTACATGCGTTGAAAGATTACAAAGTCTATTTTATTGGAATAACGATACCGCTTGAAGTTCTAGAAGAACGCGAACAGGCTCGAGGAACATCTCCGGTAGGCCATGCGCGTAGCCATTATGATACGGTGCATGCTCATGGGATGTACGACCTTGAAGTTGATACCTCAAAAATGTCTGCGCAAGAAGCGGCGCAGATCATAAAACAGTTTGTGGCAGATAATCCTTGCCCTGAAGCATTTAAAAAATTATCTAAAAAATCAGGTTAGTGCGGATCATCCTTTCGCCTCAGTCATATTAGTAACCGGCACTCGTTGCCGGTTTTTTTACGCCCAATTTTTTGAAAAGAAAAAGCCGACACGAATGCCGGCTTTTGAATAACTGGGTGTGCTTATACTCAGGAATTCAGCATTAGCTGAAAGTCATGATTAGGCTTACAAAAAAAGGAAATAGGTGCTTTAGTTTTAGCTTCTGGATAAGAAAACTACACTAAGGAGCACCCATAAACATGCTATCAGAAGTCTTAAACGAATCAAATATTTCTACCTATTCATAACTTTTAAGCCACCTGTAAACTACTCTCCTTTCTCCAAAAACTTAATGCTCGTGAGATAGCCAACAGGTTCTCGCAATTGAAGTAATTCCTCTCCAGCTAACCCGGCCCTAAAGGCTGCAAGAATGACAAGATTCAGATGATGACCACTAAAATCGCTTGAAAAAACTCTGTCTTCATTAAATTTTTGGTATAATGGTAAGTATGCAACATCGAAAAGCGTAATACTTTCAATCTCCTCATTCTCGACCTTAATATTTGTTATTGGTCCTGATATCTTATCTTTCCACTGTGCAGGCATCTCGCTAAAAGCATACCCTGATACAGTTTCACCAGGAATACTAAGACCAGCATATTTTTTCCATAACGTCCATGATGCTAAAGGCTCCCATGCGTCAGGTTTAATCTTTAGGCCGGTCTCTTCAAAAGCTTCCCTAATGGCAGCATCCTTAAACGATTCTCCTCTTTCAGCAAAACCTGCGGCATTCATCAAATATTTAGATTTCTTTACCTGAACCAATACGACAAACGTCCTCTCTTTATCCTGGACAAAAATCACAGAACACCCGCCCATAATCATACCATTTTGAATTTCAGGAAAATGCTTTCCTGCATATTCATTTCCAAATAGATTACCAAGTTCTTTAGTTCGACCTAAAAAACAAGGAAGGTCCTCGCAATTAAATTCATCAGGTGCGTAAGGGATTACAACCAGTGAGTTCCGATAGCGAAAAAGATTAGGAACTCTTTTATTACGATGATAGCGCACAGTAATATCCCCAAATCTATTTCTACTTATCTTCATTGCCTCAGCTGCACCTATAATCAATGGAATAAGCGATAAAAAGCCAAAAACAACTATTTTTTTCATATTTTAAATCCTTTTGCTGTGATGATTATTTCATTTTAATTACACACAGAATACAATATACAATTAATTTTAAAAGCTTATTCGAAAATTAAACGGAATTTTCAATTTTTAATTACGATAGTGACACAAAATATCGATAGGCGCCATACCCAATGATCACTGCAGAACAAAAAATTAAAGCTATTTTTTTCATAAAAACTCCTTTCCTTTAAAAGTGCGAAATTCGTTGTTGTATACGATGCAATGCGCCTTCAAGAACAGGTATCGCCTTTAAAAACGCACTCAAGATTCTTACATGACGATCGCTAGTACCTTCTTCATAATCATGCGCTATTTCATTTCTCAGTTTACGCAATTCTATCCAGGCATCAGCGCTTTCAATAACATTCATTCTTTCCAAGTAGTTCAATTTATCGATGAAGGTAAAATCTTCAACCGGTTCTCCAGCTACCTCCAAAAAAAGGGGGAATACTTTTGAAACCATCAATTTCTGAACTTGTGAGAAACGATAAAGAGCCGAATCAAATTTTTCTTCTTGACTCTCGGTTAAGGTAGCTACTGTTTTGACGGTCAAGGGATACTGAAGCTTTATCGTTTCAATTCTTCTTTTGATGCGCGCCAATTGATGTTCTATTGTCTTTATCCTTGTTTTCAACGACTCTAATTGTTCTTGTTTTGTCTTCATACCAATTGCACTACCTTAGCTTTTGCCACTTCATAAATAGATTATTTTTTAAAACGCATCATCAAACTTCTCACTTATATCTTTTTCTACTGAAATTTTAGATCCATACTGCTCTATGCGTTCATTGTGCATGTTTTTCCTTTCTTTTATACAAAATAACACGATCTCTTAAAATGCTTTCCCTAAATGGATTTTCTTCATCTATGGTATCAAATCGTACACAATCAATTTTTAATAAGGTATCTGCTTCCTCAATAACGTCATATTAGTAACCGGCACTCGTTGCCGGTTTTTTTACGCCCAATTTTTTGAAAAGAAAAAGCCGACACGAATGCCGGCTTTTGAATAACTGGGTGCGCTTATACTTTTAGTTTCCGACGATGTCATCTACCTTTTAATTAAAAGGACGAGGGTCGAAGAAAATTTCGATCTTTGCGATCAAACCATCTTTGAAAATGATAAGTCCTGCGGTAGGGACAAGTCCAATGGGCGCAGGGAACTCTACATCATAGGTAGACATTGCCTGGTCGTCAGAACCGAGGATTGTATGCACATTGATAGTAAGTAAAAAAGAGCTGAAGAAGGCGATTGATTCCATGAAATCTTCTTTTCCTGATACTTTGCCAAGTGGTGAAACGAGTTGGATATCAGGGTGCACGTACTTTTCTATGCTAGGGATATCTTTTTTGTTGAGTGCAGTGTAATAGGCCTTTGCTATTTCTGTTGTATTTGTTTTCATTAGTTTTTCTTTCATAGGTGATTGAGCTGGAATAAAAATGTTAGCATCATTTTAGACTTGGCTGATCAGAAGTTACCCCTGTATACAGGGTTCCGTGATATTTATTTGTCATAATGTAAAGAGCAGGTTTTTCATAAGTTTGTCCGAATTAATTGGACTGGATCCCCAACGCTCACTTCGTATCGCTGAGGACGACGTTGCGTGAGAATTAAACCTATTTTGATAGAGTCTTCTTAGGTTACTTTTTTATGGAGTTGTAATGATTTCTTCTTTAACCCTTACAGATCAGTATATTTTGTTGATTTGCCTTTTGATTTTTCGATCGGATATTTTTTTTTATTCTTTTCTATTTTTCTTACAAATGCAGTGGAAATATCAATCGATGCTTGTTCTGCAAACTGCATTAGAGCCACTAAAACATCCGCTAAAAGTCCTTCCATTTCAATTCTTTTTTCTTGTAAAAGTTGGTGACCTGTATCATCCGATGCTTCTACAAAAAACAGATTCATTAAAGCAGCAGCCTTGCATGAAAGATTCATCGCAGCAGCTTCAACAGTACGATTACGACTACCTACTGTGGAAACTAAACATATAAGATAGGACATCATCATTTCTTGATCCCCTACTTCTGTAGCAGTAGTAAGTCTAAAGCACACTGCTCGGGTAAGATCGATTTTTGCGCTCGTAGAAAAAGTTAGAACCCACATCAATACATCAGAAAGCTCATCTTCCACCGATTCCCGTTTTGCCAAAAGAACATCTTGGCCACCAGCACCAGGCTTAGAAAAAAGAAAAAGAGCTAAAAGCTCACTAGTTTCAACAACGGACCCCATACTATCAATTTTTGGATTATGAAATTGATACCAATCACGTTCAGTAATAAAAGTATCCATTGCGTGTTTAAGACTAAATAAAGTGGTTTGTGTATCAGTCATTAAATTTCTCACTTATCTCTTTATGTTTATTTGAACAAAATACCAATCATAAAAATCTAGATTATTATAAAATTAGCTCATTGAACCATATGATTCATGATCAATATCTTAATTGAAAAGCAGAATATTATCATTTACCTTTTGTTTATACACCAAAAGATCCTATAGCATTCATTCACAATAAGAATAAGTGACACAGAAATTCATTTACCTTATACTCAGCATCATCACATTACATTAAAATAAATGATCCGTCGTCGCTAAAGTCTATGCTGGACTTGTGCGCTTACGCTTGAAGGAAAAACATGTACGCAAAGACTATTTTAGAAGCAATTGGCAACACCCCACTCATAAAATTAACGCTTCCAACCGAAGCAACCATCCTAGCTAAACTTGAATACCTCAATCCAGGTGGCAGCATGAAAGATCGCTCCGCCTTGTACATGATTCAACAAGCAGAAAAAAAAGGGCTTTTAAAGCCTGGTGGTACCATTATCGATGCTTCTTCTGGGAATCATGGAATTGCGCTTGCCATGATCGGTGCTTCTAAAGGTTACAAAGTTATAATCACTGTTTCTAAAAAATGCAGTAAAGAAAAATACCAAACCTTACAAGCATATGGTGCGCAAGTTGTTGTCTGCCCTTCAACCGATTTTATTGAACATCCAGACAGTTACCATTCACAAGCAGTAGCTCTTTTAAAAAGCACTCCTAACTCATTTATGCCTAACCAATATTTTAATATTGAAAACGCAAATGGGCACTATGCACTTCTTGGGCCTGAAATCTGGCGTCAAACAGAAGGCAAGATTACCCACTTTTTTGCAGGAACAGGAACGGGTGGAACTGTAAGTGGCGCGGGACGTTACTTAAAAGATCAAAATCCAGCGATTAAAGTCTATGGGATCGATGCAGCAACCTCATTCCATGCAACCGGCGGCCATCCACAACCTTACAAAATTGAAGGCATTGGTATCGATTTTGATTCTGATGTTATTGATTACGAAACCATCACTGAACTTGTAAATGTTGGTGATACTGAAGCTCTTGCTATGCTCAAAACCCTTGCCCATGAACATGGAATATTAGTTGGACCAAGCAGTGGTGCAGTAGCAGCTGGGCTCATGCAAAAACTTCCAACCTTAAAAAAAGATGACCTCGTGGTTATTATTCTTGGAGATTCAGGACGTGCTTATTTAAGCAAGAATTTCTATAGCCAAGAAGACGGAGATGTTCAAGTTTCTCCGAGAATTACCGATCAAACAGTGCAAGCAATTCTTTAGTTTTTTATGAGGCTTCTATGAAAAAACATTTTCTAGTTGTAGTTATATGTAGTTATTTCACTTTCTTGCTCCCAGCTGTAAGTGATTCTTTACTCCTACAAAACGCAATCACATCAAAACAAACGTCACTAGCTCTCTCATTCATTAATCGCGGATTTGCGGAAAGGTCTAGTCAAAATCCTGATCCCTTTTACATACTCGATGTTCCTAATCCTGATGATGACTCATCTAGACGACTTGAACTAACACCTCTCGCTCTTGCAGTTTTTTGTGATGAACTAGATGTCGTTACTGCATTACTTAAACGAGGATATTCTCCTTGTGATTTTGTTAATGCTTATCAGTTAAATAAAGATGGAAGTATTAATAAAGCCAATATTATTTCAATCCTTGAAATAGCTATCACTTACAAAAAAAATTATCTACCAATCCTGTACAGCTATCTTGACCCGGCAAAAGAAGCACAACCCTCCCATAAAAGAAAAAGCTATGATGATTATGACGAATATAGATAATCACCTTATTTTTTAGCTATTCCAGCTACCTCTTCAAGCAAAATAGGCTTAAAAACAGAAACCCCCATCCAACAGAAAGTCGGATAGGGGAAATGGAGGTTATCGTATACGGATCTTGCGTGTACCAGGTGTTTTTGAAACAAGACAAATAAAATGTATCCCAACGCCAGACAAAAATCAAATTTTTCTTATCACCTGTTGACAAAGGGTTTTGCCCTATCCATTTCGGCCATCGCCTTTTGATAAATTTTCGTATACC
>CANNBR010000029.1 GCA_947502805.1 bacterium | reverse complement strand
AGGAGTTCGCCTAATCGTTACTGCAATTACGCAGTCATAAAGGAAAATATTATGGTTATGGAATTTTTATTTGGAATAATTGGCATAGGAATACTTTTTCTGCTCATACTTCTTTCTCGCTCTGTTTATATTGTTAAACAAAGTGAAGCAGTGGTAATTGAACGATTTGGTCGTTTTCAGAGGCTTTTAGGAGCTGGGCTTCATTTAGTAGTTCCTTTTATGGATGCACCGCATACATGTTTGTGGACCTATGTGCAGCTTGTTGAAAAAAATCGTTACTATCGTTTTGCAAAGAGCATCACTCGTATTGATTTACGTGAATGCGTGTATGACTTTCCAAAACAGAATGTTATTACTCGTGATAACGTGAACATCGAAATTAACGCATTATTATACTATCAAATAACCAGCCCTAAAGCGGCTGTCTATGAAGTTGCTAATTTGCCTGAAGCTATTGAAAAGTTGACTCAGACGACTTTGCGTAACGTAATTGGTTCGCTTGATCTTGATGAGACCTTGGTTTCTCGTGATCAAATCAATACAAAACTACGTTTGATTCTTGATGATGCTACCGATAAATGGGGTGTCAAAATTAATCGCGTTGAGCTGCAAGAAGTGAATCCACCGCATGATATTCAACAAGCGATGGAAAAACAAATGCGTGCAGAACGTGGTCGCCGTGCGATGATCTTGGAGGCTGAAGGTAAAAAAAGCGCTTCAATTTTAGAAGCTGAAGGAGATCAAGAGTCTCAAGTTTTACGCGCAAAGGGTGAGGCTGAGTCTCAAGTTTTACGCGCAAAGGGTGAAACCGAATCTCGTATTATTGAAGCTGAAGGGCAAGCGCAAGCTCGTTTGAGAGTTTCAAAAGCAGAAGCAGAGTCTATTGAAATTATTCATAAGGCAATACCGGGTGGCGATCCACTTCCGTATATGATTGCACGTGAATACATTAAAATGCTTCCGGAAATTACTAAAGATACGAATGGTAAAATGATTGTAGTTCCTTATGAAGCAACTGCAATGATGGGATCATTTGCCTCTATCAGAACAATTTTTGATCAACTACCAACGAAGTAAATTGCTCTTCGTTATAATAAAATGCATGCAAGTTAAAAACAGGCTGGGTAACTCCCGGCCTGTTTCTGTTTTAAGCTAATTTTATTAATGTAGTTGTTTTTTATCTTAGGCATTAACTAGCATTGTTCTATATTTTTCTGTTTGAAACTGAGGGGGAAAAGATGAAGAGTAAGACCACCTTTGTGCTTATAGGATTGAGTTTTTTATTGTTGAGACAGGTGCACTGTTATGATAATGAACGAATTCTCATACTTGAAGCATCTAAACAAGAAAAACATTCATTAAATAATTTTTTAAATGAAGAAAGCGATGATTTTCAGGAGAATGCATATGTCGTTTTGGGGCTGAAAGAGCAACCAGCAAATTCTTATATATCTGATCCTGTTCCCGTTCGTGTTATTCAAGAAGGATCAAGGAATGCTACTACAGATGATAGTGTTGAGCAATGCAACTGTGAGGAACTTTATACGTGCTGTATAGCTTTGCCGACTTGTTGTATTTACAGTTTTTTGTTGTATTTAGAGTGTTGGTGCAGTAGTTGATTGTGCATTAGTCTGTTTTCGTTGGATACTGGGGGGGGCGATAAATTGTACTTAAAAATCATGTGACTTATCTATAAGTATGCATACTAAAAAAACAGGCTTGACAACTTCCCGCCTGTTTCTGTTTGACGATGTTTACAGAATTTTTCTTTTGGGGCAGACTTGCTCGAATAAAGACTGAAAGGAGATTTCAGATGAAAAAGATAGTAAATATTGTGTTGTGTGCTGCTTTGGCACTGTTCTTTGGGGATGTAAATGCGGCTCCAAAGGGAATTGTTGTTGTTGGCCTTGGGTTTGACGATGATGGAAAAGGTAAATTAATTGATGGCATTATTCAAGCTGGTGATGTGGTAGTTCGTGCTCAAGGGGCAGGCCTTGCTGGTCATCATGTTAAGGCGGGAGACAAAGAATATGATCTTCACCACATTCCTGTTGGCATTTTACGCGCTGATGTGAAATGTTATCTTGCTGGTGGCATGGTGCTTGATGCGCCTCTTTTCTTTGAAGAAATAAAAAAATTAGAAGAAAAAGGCATTACTGATATTAAGGATCGGTTGCGTGTTTCAACCAGCATTCATCTTTTAATGCCGTATCATAAAAAAATAGAAAAGCTTGCTAATGAGGCTGGTCATGTTCGAGGTAGTTCTATTGCGCGTTGTGGGGTGCGCTCTTGTTCTGCTGACAAGCGATTTGGTATTGGTATTCGTTTAGCTGATCTTTTTTCAAAAGATTTTCCAGAGCTTCTTAAAACAGCAGTTGATCGTTCTAATGATATTATTAGTAAGTTATATGATGGCGAGCCTATCCAGTACAAACCATTACTTGAACAGTATAAAAAATATGCAAAGGAGTTTGCGCCTTATGTTCGTGATCATGTTGAACTTAAATTAAATCAACTTCTTGCGCAAAAGCGTGGTGGTCCGCGAGTCATTTTTGAAGGATCACAAGGTACATTTTTAGATATTTCGCATGGTAATTACCCTTATGTTTCTGCCGGTAGCACTACCGCTTCGGGTATTTGTTCAGAGGCTGGTGTTGGCCCAACTCGCATTGGTCATACGCTTGGTGTGGTGAAGGCTTATGCAACACGTGTTGGTGAAGGCCCTTTCCCTACCGAAATAAAAGATGAAAAAATTGTAAAAATTATTCAAAACCAAGCGAAACGTAAAATTCCAAGTGGAGTAAAAGTGCGTTTTGGGTGGGTTGATGCAGTTATGGTTCGGCAAGGGGTTATGATTAATGGAGTTAACTCTATCGCAATTACACGCCTTGATGATTTGGATAACTGTGATGAAATAAAAATGTGTGTTCACTATAAATTAGGGGATAAAGATTTTGATTATCTCCCACCTATTTCTCGTGATCTTGAACGAGTTTCTCCTCATTACATCACTTTTCCTGGATGGAAATGCTCGATAGGTAAGATAAAGAATTTTAGTGAATTGCCAGCAGAGGCTCGTGATTTTGTAAAAAATTTAGAACGAGTTTGCGGTGTTCCTATTAGCTATATTTCAGTTGGTCCTGAGCGGGATCAGCTTATAGAAGTTGTTACCAATCTGTTGCCAGAAGGAATAAATCCTCCCGTACAACAGAAATGGGCAAAATGTCCGGCAAAACAGACTTCTGTAAAAGCACAGTAAATCTTTCTTTTATTTTATTATGAGTGGGCAGTCGCTTTTCATAGGGATTAAGTATTCTTTGTTATCACTTCCATGACATCGTTTTGGTAGTATCA
Source organism: bacterium (assembly GCA_947502805.1). Lineage (GTDB taxonomy): Bacteria > Babelota > Babeliae > Babelales > CAIQNR01 > CANNBR01. Next base: position 6,170 of record CANNBR010000029.1, on the reverse strand, counting down.
AGATACAGATGAGCGCTATGATGGCACATTTTTTTAACATGATTTTTCCTTTACAGAAAATAGACGTATTAAATTAAAAAATAGTAAGAATTATTTTTGAATGACCGCATAGGCGGTAAAGGCAGCAAGCTGTGCCTGGCAGACATAAAAATGTCTTGAGGGAAAAGAAAATCCCAGAGAATAAATAATCGTGGTGATAAAAAAAGATGAGAATAAGGCAGATGCCATGAAACAACAAGCTTCGTGGGGGTTTCCTTCAGGACAACGCCTGTAACGTAAGAACTCTAACATGATGGCTCCTTTTTTAGGATGGTTATAAAAAAACACTGGAATATCATTTTAGATTTGGTTAGTTAGGTAAAACAAGAACTTCGCATCCAGTCGATAAGTTATAGCCTAGAAATGCAGACAAGTGGTTAATTAGTCGGATGATTCTTTGGTGTCATTCTTGTATAGGTTTGCTCAAAGCATAAATTAAGCTAAAAAAGGATCCGAGCGGTTTGCTAGAATCCCTTGAAAGCTATAGTGAATTAAAGTTTATTCGGCGATAATTAGAGCCTGATTTTGTTCTTTGTCTTTATTATGCAAATATTTTTTCCATGTAGTCAGAAACTCTATACCTTCTTTTGATGCTAGTGCTTTTTTAAGTGATGCTGTTAATAGTTCCTCATTGAGTAGTGAATTTACACCAGGATTTCTTGTTATTTCAGAAAATATAAAAGAAGCAAAAGCTGCAGCTCCCTTGGCAAATTGAAAAAAACCTGCTTTTTCTTGTTGCTCATTTTCCATTGAATGCCCTTCTGCCATATTAAGCATGCCTGGAAGAAGCATAGAGCTAAAAATCTTTAAAACTTCCGGTCCGCGATCTTGATCAGTTTCTCCATAAATAATGGTTGGCGCTTCTGGTTGTACTTGCTTTTGCATAGCAACCTGTTGACCTGCGTTACAAAATGAACAGGCCACCAAAAACAGCGACAATGACTTCATACAAAACTCCTTCTTTTAGATTGTACTACCTAATACAGGCTATACAATAGCAAAGGAGTTAATGGGAAGAGTAAGGTACTTTTTCTTTGAAAATTAAAACTTGAACGATGCGTTTTTCAGTTGATTTTTGAATCTGAAAGATATGTTGCTTATATTTTAAGCGCTCACCTTTTTTAGGAAGATGTTGAAGCTTTTCTATTAAAAAACCACCCAAAGTAACAGCATCTTCAGTTTCAAAACGGATATTAAGAAGTAATTCAAGTTCATCAAGGTCAATTCCTGCATAGACAAGCCATCCGCCTCGTTCAAGAGGAACGATATGCTCAGCTACCGATTCATGCTCATCGCTTATGTCACCCACAATTTCTTCAATAGCATCTTCAAGGGTTACGAGTCCTATAATGCCGCCGTACTCATTAAGCACCATGGCGATATGTCTGCGTTGTTGTTTGAATTGACGTAAAAGTTGGTTAACCTTCATGCTTTCTGGAACAAACGAGATAGGGCGAACAAGATCTTTAAGTTCTTTTTTTTCTCCTTTTGAAAGGAGTAAAAAGACGTCTTTTTGATGAACCATGCCGATGATATTATCAGCTTTGTGTTCATAAACTGGCAGTCGGGAAAAATGGTATTTAGAAAACATATCAAGGGCATCATTTAATGAAGCAGAAACATTTAAAGTAATAATATCAGCTTCAGGAACCATAATTTCTTCAACAGTGGTATGACCAAGCTCAAAAATACTATGAAGCATCTGGCTTTTATCAGTATCCATTTTGCCTTGTTTGTTAATGTAATCAATAAGGAATTGAATCTCTTTTTCAGAGGCAATTGCTTGTCCTGAGCCATCAGATTTTTCTTTAAAAAGTCCAGTAATAAAGTTTGAAAGAGAGAAAAGAACTATGACGATCGGATACATCAAAAAATAGACAATACTGGTAAGCCATAACGTTGACTTTAAAATACGTTGGCCTTGTGATTGCGCAATATTTTTTGGAATAACTTCACCAATAATCAAAATGGTACCAGTTGCAATTGCGATACCTAATGAAAAACCGAGGCTTTGTGAAAGATGCATTTTTGCAAAAATTTCTTCCATCACATGAGTTATTAAAGCTGCTGCAGTAACATTTGCAATATTATTGGCTATGAGGATGGAAATAAGTACTCGCTGGGGTTCTTTTTCTAAAGCTGTAAGAAGTGTTTTATAGTCGCCAGTACTTTTTGAAAGTTCATTAAGGTTAAAAAGGCGTAGTGCTGTAATAGAGGTTTCTAAAAAAGAAAAAAGAGCACAAAAGAATAATGAAATGCCAAAATACGAAAGCTGAAGAGTTGTCCCAGAAGTTATGAGTTGGTCCATAATTTTCCACCTTTTCTATTAGTTTGGATTGCTCGTACTTTTTACGATGCAATCCAAAATTACATTATTTTTGCCTACTGGGTAGTTGCCTTAACGTTATTTTATTTTATTCGTCAGACTCATCCCCTTCTTCAACATCTCCAGGAGCAAAATCAAGTTCCTTTTCAAAGAATGATTGAAGTTTTTTGCTACGAGAAGGGTGGCGAAGTTTGCGTAATGCTTTTACTTCAATTTGACGAATACGTTCACGCGTTACTGAAAAGTCTTTACCAACTTCTTCAAGTGTGTGTTCTGAAGCAACATCGATACCAAAGCGCATTTTGAGAACTTTTTCTTCTCGAGGCGAAAGTGTCTTAAGTACCTCGCGAACACGTTCTTTTAAGTCTGAATTTGCAACCGCTTCAGCAGGAGAATAGTCGTTTTCATTTTCGATAAAATCTTTAATGAAAGCATCTTCGCTATCTCCAACTGGTGTTTCAAGAGAGATAGGCTCTTTTGAAATCTTGATGATATTTTTTATCTTTTTTTCATCAAGATTCAGTTCTTTTGCAAGCTCAGCAGAACTAGGCTCCCTGCCATTTTGTTGTACAAAGATGCGTTTTATTTTGTTGATTTTATTAAGTGTTTCAACCATATGAACCGGAACACGAATAGTACGTGATTGATCTGCAATAGCACGTGTAATTGCTTGGCGAATCCACCAGGTTGCGTACGTTGAAAACTTGTAGCCTCGTTCAAATTCAAACTTTTCTACTGCTTTCATCAAGCCGATATTACCTTCTTGAATGAGTTCTAAGAAGTGTAATCCGCGATTGACATACTTTTTTGCAAGATTAACAACAAGGCGAAGGTTTGCTTTTGCAAGTTCGTCCTTAGCAAATTTGTCATCTTTTTGGCTTTTAACGAGCTGGCGGTAGTAGAGGGTAATTTTATCAAGTGGAATACCCGCTTCAAGTTCTGTTTTTTTAATCGATTTACGAGCCATTCTGATAGAGACATCAAGTTCATCTCTTGTTTCTATGTCATCTGCAGAAGGGTTTTTTGTTTTTTTCATCGAAGCTAGTCGGTCTTCACTTTCTTTGATCAGATGCTGACGTTCTTGAATTTTGGTAAGAAACTTTTCAATACGTTTGCCCATTTTGCGAATGAACTTATTTGCAATACGTATCGACTTGATCGTTTCTATAACAGCAACTTTATTTTCACGAACCTTAGTAAGCATTTCTTTTTTCATTTTGTCTGAAGAAAGTTGATCTCGATAAGTAGCATAAATTGTTTCTTCATTTTTTATGAGCGCTTCAATCTTATTGATTGTCTCTAAAAATGCTTTTTTCTCTTCTTCAACTTTTGGTAAATTTTCTTCATCGAATTCAGCAAATTGAATGATGTCTTTTAAAGGAAGTGTATTGGTATGAAGTTTTTCCCCAATAGTTAAAAACTCTTTGTGCACAAAAGGAAAATGAGAAATGGCATCAATGCAAGAACGTTTACTATTTGCGATTTTGTCAGAAATTACTTTTTCAGTAACTTTATTTAAAAGAGGAATCTTACCAATATCGCGAAGGTAACATTTTACCCCGTCAGTAATGTAGGTAGAGTCAGTAACATCTTTGGTTGGTCGCTCCTCGCCATCATCAGCATCTTCTTCATCGCTGTCATGAAGGTCTTCACTATGAATGCTGCTGGCAAATTTTTCTTTGATAACAGCTTGTGTGCCCAAGTCATCTTTTTCGATATCGTGAAGATTGGAACCATGTCCATGAAGTTCTTCTTCCATCAAAAGTTCAATATGTTCCCGTTCAAGGGCTTTAAAAAGATCAGCAGTTTCTTTTTCAGTTAGATGGTTGCGTTCGTTAAAAGCAATCACTTCTTCATAGCTAAGGGTGCTTGATTCACGGCCTTTTTCTATGAGGGTATCGATAAGCTCTTTTTTAAAATCAACATCTTTCTTGCTGCCAGTGGCAGCTACTTTTACACTAGGTATAGTTTTTTTTGGTGCAACTTTTTTAACAGCTGTTTTTGGCACCAAACTTTTTGAGGCGATATTACCAGTAGTTGAAGCAGGCGTCTTCTTTTCGGGCACAAGGGTCTCAGTAATAGAAACAACTTTTTTTATTATCTTCTTTGTAGTTATTTTAGGAAGATCTTTTGTAGCCACAGTATTCTTTTTTGGTGTTGTTTTTTTTACTGTCATTTATATAAGCCCCTTGTGTAATAACCTTTTTTTAAGTTCTAAAAATGATCCTACAATCATGCGAATTCGCTCAGGATCGTTTTCTTCTTGCGCCTGAGAAAGTTTTATTTTGGTAAAACTAACAATTTTTTTCCAGTATTTCTTTTCAAGAAGAAGGAGAAGTTGTTCGATGTCGTATGATTCTTCTTCTTGGGTAAAGAGTAATTGATTTACGAGCATTTTTTCTTGTTCTTCAAGGATATCAAAAAAAGTAATAAAATTCCGCTCTATTTCAGCTCCAGCTTCAAGCTGCGGTATCTTTTTCATGATGGTATAAAATGGTTCTGGAAGATAATCAAGAAGGTCTTTTACCTGTGGTTTTTCAAGAAGCACAATGTTATTGAATATAGCAGAAATGAAATTTTTTTCTAAACTAGAAAGTTCAGTCAGAACAGACTTCTGTTCAATTTTTTGATTTTTTTCAAAGTTTTCTGGAGTGAATGAAGTCAATTCTTGCCGTAATGAGCCAAGTGGAAGGCTAAAAGTGATAGACGCTCGTTGCAGTAAAATTTCTTTTTTTAAAGGATCATTTAATTTTTTAATAATTTCTAGAAAGCTACGCGTTGCCTGGAGCTTGAGGGTGAGTGGTTTTGTAGCATATTCCTGCCCTAGTGATGTTAAAAAAAACTCTAAAACGTCTGGAGCTTTTTCAATAAAAGGAGTTAAATCCTTGTTCGTTTCAAAGAATGCTGCAGGGTCTTTTGCTTCCGGCAATACAACCACTTTAATTTCTAGATCAAATTGCCAGCATAATTGAGCAAGTCGTAAGGTGGCTTTATGCCCTGCATCATCATTGTCATAGAGAACATAGAGGGTGTGAATTTGGTGAGAAAGCGCTTTTAAATGTTCTGGGGTGCAGGCTGTTCCCAAGGTTGCAATAGTGTTGGGATAGCTATGTTGAACAAGCGCAATACAATCTGTATACCCTTCTACTAGGAAAGCGCTGTTTATTTTTTGCATTTCTTTTTTTGCGTTATCAAAGCCAAAAAGGAGTGATCCTTTTTGAAAAAAACTGTTTTCTTTTGAATTATAATACTTTGATCGTTGGTCGCCAGGCTTAAAAATTCGTCCGCCAAAACCACAGTAATGACCTATATGATCTTTGATTGGAAAAAGAATGCGTCCTTCAAAGGGGGAATAGGAAGTTTTTCCTTCATTAATAATCCCTGCTTGGAAAAGGTCTTCGAGTAAAAAATTTTGTTGTGCCGCCTCTCTCATAAGATCTTTAATGCCCTTTTCCCCTTCAGGAAAATAACCTAGTTTAAAAGACTCAATACTTTTTTGAGAAATAGTACGTTGTTGAAGATATGAAAGAGCATGGGCTGTTTTTAGCAATTGTGCATGTCCCCAATTTGCTACCAGTTCACATAAAGTAAAATGTCGTTTTTTTTCATCAAGAGTGATCGTTTGATGCGTAAAAGTTTCCGGAAGCTCAATGCCATAACGCTCAGCAAGTTGTTTTGCTGCTTCAATTTGGGTGCAATTTTCTATTTTACTCAAAAATGAAATAACATCGCCACCAGCTTGGCATCCAAAGCAATAAAACATTTCCCGATGGGGGCTTACGGTAAATGAAGCAGTGCGTTCGCT
>CANNBR010000028.1 GCA_947502805.1 bacterium | reverse complement strand
AAAACACCAAACCGTACATACGTAACTTGCAAATGCAAGAAAGGCCCAGGCTAAAAGTGCCGCCCCTGCTTGTACCAAAAAATCTGCCCCTACTGTTCCCATAGTATCTGTAATCATATGATTCCTTCCTTAAGATTTATTCAAAACAATTTTTCTGACCATATCACAGCTGATAGGCCTCATTCAATACTGAAAGCTATCCGCCTTCCTGAATAGCTTAATTTTCCGTATACTGCATTTCATTGAATTTTATTATGAAGATTGACATAGCCCTCCCACTCGTCGTCCTCAGCGAGACGAAAGCTGCGGCAGGTTACAATAGTAACCTGTTAGGCGAAGTGAGCGTAAGGATCCAGAATAATTGCTCAAAAGTCATTATAGTAAAAAATTATGTGTATCATCTGAGTAATCCACTTCTTTGATACATTATGATGACTCTGGTGTAGTTTATTTCTAGATCTTTACGCTCGCTTCGTCTGGTCGTTGCATTTCAATGCAACGCTGCGACTTTCGCCTCGCTGAGGACGACGAGTGGGAGGACGTAATGCAAAAAACAAATTAAAACTCAACAGAACGTAAGTTTTTTTAATCGTGGGAGTAAAAACATGGCGCACGGGTTTATCTATGGATTCTTGGGATACTTAGCAGCTCTTGGAATATTGGGAGCAGTGGTTCACACAACATCTCACACTGCATCTGACTTTATGTTAGGCGGACGCTCGCTTAATTACTGGACAACCGCTATTGCAGCGCACGCCAGTGATATGAGTTTGTGGATGTTTATGGGACTCCCCGCCTTGGCATATTCTACTGGCATCACCAGCGCTTGGATCCCTCTTGGGCTTATGCTTGGGATGTTTGCTACGTGGAAGTTCATTGCAGCCCCCCTGCGTATCGCCACCGAACAAACAAAAAGCAACACGCTCTCTGCCTATTTTGATGCACGATTTTCCGATACTTCAGGATCACTCAAATTAGTAAGCGCTTTTTTTTCTTTATGGTTTTTCACGTTTTACATTTCTTCTGGATTAGTAGGAATGGGATGGCTGTTTGAATCTGCTTTTAACCTTGATTATTACGTCGGCATTATCCTCGGCCTTTTTATTGCGATCAGTTACACTTTTTTTGGAGGATTTTCCGCCATTGCTAAAAGCCATTTTTTCCAAGGAATTTTTCTTGTTATCATGATGGTCATTATTCCTATTATCGCCTACTTTTCACTACCAGAAGGCACTTCTCTTTTAGCTGCTATGCACAATAAAGGAGTGTCATTTTCCTTAATTCCCGCTACTGCAGATGAATTACTGATGTGTATCGTTTTAGCAATCAGCTGGGGGATTGGCTACTTTGGCCAGCCACATATTCTTATAAATTTTATGGGAATTAAAGATCCAAGCACCATGCACAAAGCTATGCGTGTGGGTATGCTCTGGCAATTTTTCACTTTTAGCTCATCATTAATTATTGGTTTTTTAGGAATTGCATTTTTCACTCAACCACTACAAAATTCACAACTTGTGTTTGTTCAAATGGTGGAAGACATTTTTCCTGCACTTATTGCAGGATGCGTACTTTGTTCTATTGTCGCAGCCGGTCTAACCACCATTGCAACGCAGATATTAGTTGCTGCATCAACCCTTTCCAACGACCTTTATAAACATTTTATTAACCCAACAGCAGATCAAAAAACAATTCTCAAAGTATCAAAATACGGGCTCATACTCGTGCCTTTTGTAAGCTTCTTGATAGCATTCACAAAAAGTTCTACCGTTTATAACCTTGTCGAATATGCATGGTTTGGATTAGGAGCCAGTTTTGGTCCAGTAGTTATCGCAGCGCTCTATCTGCCCAATGCAAAAAAAGAAGGTATTTTCTGGGGAATGATTGTAGGTGGACTTACTGCCACCATCTGGCCGTTACTTGGATCAACAGTGCCTTCTATGCTTCCCGCATTTCTTTTGAACCTGTTGATTATTATCGCAACAAGCAAACGCTCATCCGCAATTTAATCGATAAATAAAAATCAATGTCATTGCGAGCCTGCGAAGCAATCCCTACATGATCTACATCAAAAAATTAACAACGCCTGAAATAAAAGGATTTTGGTATTTTTAAAAGAAGTTTCTGGCACTCATGCTATGTGATTTTTCAAAGAAAGCATTAGAGGGATTGCCACGCAAGCTCGCAATGACACAGAATCAGCTCTGTACAATCTTCTTTATCCCTTTGGTGTTATAACGGCTCCACGTACCTCCAGTTTGAGATACCAGCTGTTTCAAAATATGTTCAGCTTTTTGCCAATCTGTAGTGGCTTTTTGATGTGTAGAAATATGGTACAGAATAAGAACAACTTCAACCGACCCATTACTATTCTTCTTCTTATAACTAAAATCCTGAAAAGCTGTCGATATTGCTTGGGCTATCCACTCATACTTATTTTGAAAAACACCCCCACCCACAAGCGTTAAAAAGATTTTTTTAGTACCCATCTCATATGCAACATCAAAGGTCCCTTTATAGGCACCATGCAATAAAGTACGAGCAAGATTTTCAAAACCAATCGTTTTAGTAAGCGCACCGTTATTGTAAGGATCTAAAGCAGCAGTAAAAACCTGCGTAATACGTTGATCAACTGCTGTTACTGGAACAGCTTTGAATCCTTGAGTTCCATAATTACGTAGGCCAGAAGTTACGCACACATTTTTCTGAACGCCAACATACAATGTTGAACTGGTCTGCAAAATATCTTCGTAAGACATATTTTTAAAACGACTGTCCAGATGAGGCATAGAAGGGAAATATCCTTCAATATATGCAATAGAGCCTTGCCAATTAAAATTCTTAAGAAAATTTATCGGTGATTGTAGATACATGCGATCGATAATACCTGGCAATGCTGAAAGAGCACAAATTTCACCCTGCGTTCGCAAAGGAATATACGTATAAATTCGTTCTTTATTAGTACCGTTTAATTCAAGTGCATTAAGATTAGAAGCTACTTGGAACAGCGCGCCATTATTTTCTGGCAATGCTTGTAGCGCAGCAACATCAAGATACTTTTGAAAACTAGTGCCCGAAGGATTTTCTCCTCCTTCAATAATTGAAAATGTTATTTTTCCATGCGCAAAACACCCGCCTTCCTTTTGCTTAAGGCACTCAAGGGCAGCTGAATAAAAAGGCTCTACCTGCTTAAGATAAAATTTCCCTTGCTGGCCCTGCAGCTTCGTTTCCAAAAACTGTTTACCAGTATCAGAAAATCCATATTCATTAAAAAATTGCTGCTCACTCATGCCAACTAAAGCTTCAAAAGGATCATACATTATACATTTTGATGCTTCTGGAAAAAATGAAAAAGCATCAAGAGAAAAACTCACCATACAAAAAATAGTTATCATTCCAAAACATCTATAAAAATAAGTCATTTGGGCAACCTCTTAGCTCTTTCAAATCAAACAAAACTCTAAATAACATTAACAGAATAACACTATTCACTCCAATACCCTCTAGTATTATTTAAACTCATTTAAGGCTGATTTGGTTGTTTGATAAGTCCTAAAGATGAATCCCACGGGTGGAGTATAAGCTTATCCCCATTGAATCGCTCTCCTCACTATGCAATAAGCTTATTATGTAGCCAGAAGCCTCTACACGCTAGTTTTTTTTTGATTTTTTACCTACTTCTAGTACACTGATAACTCTTAAAAATGTGTATGTGAGGATGTTTTCGATGAAAATGCATAATTTAATTTTAGTTTTTCTTTGTACATTATTTTCAGGATCATCTGTTTTTGCCAATCAGAATTTAGATTCAAAACAGCATTCTGATGTTGATTTTACCTCAAGGTTTAATGGACGGACAACTTTTGCTGATGTGGCAATGGAGCTTGTTAAAGAAGCGAAAAACAATGGATTAGTAACTATTAGCTTTGGGTTATTAGGAATTTTTGCTATAAGTCTTATGCAAAAAGAAAGTCCTGATTTTTTTAATACCGGCGTTCGTTATGTTGAATGGCCTTTTCTTCTTATGCAAAAAAAATTACAAAGAATTTTTTGTGGTGGACAGTCATTGACGTGGAATGAGGTTGCTTCATGGCATAATCGAGTGTCTCGTTTACTAATTCCCCTTACTAAAACAACTTCTATGGTTGATTTAAGCAAAGATCGTCGTCTTCGTATTATGGACCAAGAAGATGGTCAGGATGCAGGTCAAGATGATCAATGGAAGCAACAGGTAGCGCATATCGAAAAAGAATGCGGATTCATAGTTAAGATGCTTACTATTCGTCATGCATTCTATAAAGAACAGCTATTAGTAAAAAATAAGAAAACAAGCGCAATAATGAGAGCTATGAAGGCTCCGGTTACCATGGTACAAGGTATGGGTAGATCTATTCTTCGTACTTCGCTTACAAGAAATGAAGAAGTTGCATTTGGATTACAGGAAACGATTTCATATCTTCGGGAAACGGTTGATTATTGTAAGTCGGTGTCTCATTTTTCAGCGCTTGATAAAGAACATATGAAGCGATTAATGGGAAATATTTGTACTACCTTTGAACACATTGGTGTGTTGGTAGATGAACTTTCTGCCGCTGATAAAAATAAGAAAAAATTACCAATGACAGCAGATGGTGCGCTTACTCGTGGTGGATACGCGGGTGGTTCTTACGGTGGATATGCGCCAAATGATTCGTATGGCTCATAAGATAAATAATAATTAGTTATTCGGAGGAGTTTTATTTATGAAAACAATACGTATTTTTTTATTAGTAAGTTGTTTAGGATCACCATTTTTTCAAATTTCTGCAGCGCAGAAAGTGGCAATGGTTAATTCTGATGCTATTAAAAATGATTCTGAAGTTTGGGTAATTAATCGAGCCACTATTAATGCTCAAAAAAGAGTAATACAGGCTTATTTTAAGCATAATGCTCTTCATCGAGTTATTGTACGTACCGCTCTAACAGCAGCGGCAGTTGCTGGTGTTGGCTATTGGTATTACCAATGCTATCACATACCTGCTACTTTGCCTCTTGGCGCTCCTGTCATTTTGACTCAAGAAACGGTGCAAGAGCTTTGTCTTAGTCAGAAAGCCTTAGAGCAAAGTTCAGCTGCTACTCAACAAAAGTTATTAAAAATTGAAAGTGCTTTAAAAGTGGGAATTGCTGATAAATTTAAGATTACTTCTGATCAAGCTTCTAAGGGTGTTATAGCTGCAGTTGCGCAAGCAGGAAAAGATGCAGCGACAGGGACTTATAATTTTATTTCTGGAATTGGCCACTATTTTTATGCAGGGATTCCACAGGCTATAGCGGGTGGTTTTGTTGCACATTTAATTTTTAGAGATTTGCCAACCGTTCTTAGTCTTGGAAAAGATTATATTGTTAAACCAATTAGAAAAATAAATCATCCACATTCGCTCGAATGGTTTTTGGTAACACAAGTGAAAGTTGAAAAAACAAGATACCGTATTGATACTGAACGTTCATATCCTGGTGAAAACAATGAAAACGTTGGATATCGCCTTAATTACGATAAATTCTTTGGAGGCATAACGCGTACTGCCTCTGTTTTACCATTAGCATCAGATGAATTTGAGCGTGGGCATTATGTTGCTTCTGCTATTACTGATATTAATTTTTTGATGCGACAAGTTGCGCGTATTATTGCGTTCTGTGAAATACGGACAAAGACTGTTTCTGCACAAAATAAGATCTGTGGTAGGCATTTAAAAGAAGAGACTGACTATGTTTTAAAATTAACTGAAAAGTTAGGAAAAGATATCAAGTCTTTGCTTGCTTCTAAAGAATTACATATAAAAATTCCGGCAGTGATCGAGGACTTTAAATTTAAAATGTCAGAGCAACTGGAATCATTTAGTTTATATGAACAAGCTGCCTTTTTAGATTTTACCCCTACTGAATAGTGGTTCGTAAGAACTTTTTTGGAGTAATGCAATGAAGTACTGGTACCTTTTATTATTTTTTGGTGGTGTAAGCAGCGTGCTTACACCTACTCAGGAAAGTAAAAAGAATTACTTATTTGCTCAATTTTCTACTGATTTTGAAAAATTTTATGTTGATCCAGGATGGGTTATTGCTGCATTTGTTTCTTTGCCGCTTGATGATTTTGATAAAGCATGGGAACTGTTTGTTACTACATTACGCGTGAGTCCGAAGAAATTCTTTGTAAATAATAAAAAGGTTTATTCGGAAAAAAAATATCGTGAAACTTTTCTTGCGCACTGTAATCAATACGATGATTTTTTAAAAAATCTTCTTGTCGATGTTAAAAATAAGCATCTTATATTGGCAACGGGAACTGAAAAAGCTCTCTGCCTTAAACAACCGGGTGTTATTACTGTGTTTCAGTATTGGCAAGCAAAAAAAAACGTAACCTACCAACATTTTTACGCTTTTTATTTTGATACCATTGTCATACAATTATATGAAACAATAACGACTGCATATCATGAACATGATACTCCTTACTATCCCGCTCTTTATAAAAAAGCAAAAAAGTATAACACCTTGCTTGCAGTACTATTTAAACGATTGCGTGGCGGGGAATATGATGGTCGTTATGCCTATCATTTGAAGCGATATAAGGAAATACTCGATATTTTGCAAAAAGAACGCAAGTTGCAAGAAGGGGGAATTGATACCGTTGCTTACTGATATTTATTTGAAAGTTAATGTAAAAATTAAGTCTCTCTTAATCTCCGCTAAAAGCTTTTTTGGAATCGCACCCGTCGTCCCCAGCGGTACGGTAGTCGCGGCAGTGCGAAAGCACTGGCTAGACGGAGGGAGCGTCGGGGATCCAGGACGTAACAAGAAAAAATCATATTTTATATTATTCTTTTTTATAACTTCTTTTACATCGCACGCAGCATCAGTGACTGCAGCCCCCTTATGGCAAACTGAGCTTTGTGAAAAATTTATAAAAAGTTTTGTAGTGCATTACGATTTTTCTCCTGAAGGTCGTTATACGCATGAGTATCATCCTTTTTTGCTTGAACAAACGCGATTGAGTTTTGAACGATTGGAACTGTTTCTTGCGCAATCAGGGTTTGACTGCAAAGGTCGAATGGTCATTATGGGATATCAGCAGGAAGGTGTTCCCAGTTATTATTCGTCATTGAATACGCCAATACTAAGTGATGAAGCCTCACTCAGTAGCAAACGTGGACGAGTGATTCCTGCACATAATATTTTTGGATTCTTAACTGGTTTTCTTTTAAAAGATGCAAACTGGTTTCAGAAACAGTGGTGTCCTGATAAGCCCCTCATAGTTGAACATGTGCTGCCAGAGCGTGTAGATCTCTTTGATGACCATGCCTATATTTTTCAAAAACACGCCTTCGGTAAAGATTTCGAAATGCTTTTAAAAAATAGAAAGCTTGTTGAAAAAAGTTTAAAAACAGGAAATCCTTCTGCTGTTTTAGAAGAGTTGATTGCTTTTTGGGAGCGCGCTTATAAAGGAGAATTGAAAAGTTGTGGGCAAGAAGTACTTGCAACACAGGACATTCTTTTTTCTGTTGATTATGCAAAACACCTGATTAAATCTACTATTCCAGTTTCGAAAATATATGTTGGCCCTGATATTACCTATCCAATAGAAGTATTGTCATTTCAAGAACAAGCAGCAACAGAAGCTGCCCAGTATTTTGTAAAAATGTTTACAGAGCAGTTACATGCTCATGATGATAAAAAAACTGCTTATATTTTTTGTAGTTTTGTTGATGGGGTCGGCAAAAGCACCTTACTTGGCAACGTAATTAACTGGGTTACTTATAAAGATGATATTACTGCCTATCAACGGGTTGATAATGCTTCATCGCAAAAGGGAGTGCTCTATCCCTTAAAAGAAAATGTTTTTATCATGGACCTTCCTGCTCAATTAAGTCATTGGGTTGTAAAACCTGATGGTCAAGTGTTTGTTGACATGGCCTGTGTGCATGAACTTTCATCTATGGACCAAACAGCCTTTAAGCTCTACGTGCAAGATAATGAAGAAACATTAAAAGCTGTTTTTGAAAAACAAAAGCAAACATACAAAGAACGTCAAGAAAAGCCGGCGGGCCCACTGGGTATGTATCTTGAAAATGTGATGCTTTTTAATTCTGATACAGAATGGGTTCCTTTTACTTATCAAAACTATGTTTGCCTATTTAATGAGGCTGATACGTCTTATATTAGAGTACTTACACCTCTTGAAGGTGTTCATTCTAAGGGCTTAAAAACAGCACAACCAGAACAAATGGTGTTCACCAAAGGACTTATGATTCCTCCGCGTTTTGAAGTTTTTATGGATGATGTAGTTGCCCAATTTAAAAATGCAGGAATAGAAAAACTTATTTTTGTTGATTTTCTAAGCATGTATCCCCGCTCATCACGAGAAAATGTACGAGTTATTTTCTTGTTACAGCAACTTAAGAAAATCTATAGAGACCATTTTATGGTTGAAATGAGCTTGTACCGTTCATTTGTTAATCGTGAAGCAGAGCTCTATCATCTGATTTCTTTTTATAAAGAAAAGTTTTTTACTTCTCTTTTTCTTGAATCAATGTCGCGTACTCTTTTGTATTCTATCCTTACAGAAAAAAGCTCTGACACGTTAACTTTGCTTAGCTTTGATCAAGTTACTGAATTATTAAAACAAGAAAGTATTCCGTTTTTTGAAAAAAATTCATTGTTTCTTTCAAAAGCTGTTGAGAAAAAAATAGACACAGAACATCGTGCATTAGAGCGCTATTCTTGTGATAAAAAATATGAATTATTTACCCGATTTTCATTTGAACCTTTATATGCATTTTCTGCATTTATGGAAGATTTATTTGGTAATAACATTGATAACCACTATTTTTCACAGTTATGGAAAGGCATGGAAGGTAATCTAGATACTCAATCAAAAGAATTGCAGAAATCATTGTTCCAGGGAAATGCTTCATTAAAGGCATCGCTTTTGATGAATGACCAGTTACAGGATGGCATTCAGAGGTTAAGTTCAGGAGTACAGGTGCGATGCCTTGATATAGTTCCTGCTGCTTGCCGTGATTCAGTGACCTTAAGCCCTTTATTTTCTGTTGTACGCGCTCATTGGTATGTTGTTTTAGCGAATTTATTAGAAAGTGAAGAAGCTGCTCCCGGGAGATTTGCTCTTAAACAACCACATTATTATATTCCTCCCTTGTCTATTAAGCAGGGATCTGGTCAACGTGCAGTAGTGATTCAAAAGCAACTAGAGACTTTTGAAGAAAAACCATCACATGAGACAATAAAGAACCTTATTCTTTTTAATAACTATAATTGGTACCGTGATATGCCTTGGAGTAGTTTTAATAACATGCCTCATTTTACTGAATGGAATAGAGTCGAAACATTTTTTGGAGTGTATGCATTTGCTTATGATTGGGAGTATCAAGTAGTACAAAGGCTAGTTGATAAAGAACGGGATAAAAAAATAAAAATGGGGTATGAAGATCCAGCTGTTTTTGCATCTGATCTAGTGAATATTTTTGACCAACAACAGATCTGGCAGAATTTTGCTGAAGGAAAATCATTTGGTTATGGTGATTCGTCAGTAGAAAAAA
>CANNBR010000027.1 GCA_947502805.1 bacterium | reverse complement strand
ATCGCCACGGTCACCACCACGGTCACCACCGCGATCTCCACGGTCTCCGCGATCTCCACGGCCTTCGCCGCGTTCTCCATTTTCACCAGAACCAGAAGGCAAGAGGCCTTCCATTTTGTTTCTACGCAAAAAATCACCTACATCGCGAGTAGAAGATTCTTCTACGATTTCAGTGCGTTGGTAAACCAATGGTTCTCTTGGATCAAGTTTTTTAGTCAAGAAACGTATAACTGATTCGTTATACTTGGTAGTTAAAAGCGCATGAACTTCTTCAAAAAGTCTTTTTGGATCGGTCAATTCAAAACGAATAAGGAAATAAAGACCATATTCGTGTACGCCGATTTCATAAGCAAGCTTACATTTTCCCCATTTATCATAAGAAAGAAGTACGCTGCCTGGAATTCCTTTTGTGATTTTTTCAATACCACGCTCAATAGCCCCTGATTCATCCTCAGTCATATGAGGAACGGCCAGAAGTAGAATCTCGTAACGATTCATGTAGACCCTTTTGTTTACTAAGTGGAAACGCCGCAACTGCGCGACATTATAAAATTAACACTCAGGTTTTTTATTTAGCAAACTGCTACGTAATAAAATACCAGGGCGGGAGAAAAAAGATAGTCTCAATCATCTCCAGAGCCCTGGTATTCGTACTTTTGACCCTTCATAGCCGTTGGATTAAGACATAATCTTAAAGGTTATGAGGGAGTGCGCTTAAGCTCGTAAGCCTAAATAAATTTTTGGATGCGTTGAATAACACGACCAATAATTCTGAAATGATCCTTACCGCGAACCAAAGCTAAAGGAGCTTGTTTACGGCTTGGAGACTCAAGAACGATAAAATCTTCGCTAAATGTTACTTGCATAACAGACTTAGTAGGAACATCGTTACCAAATTCAACAGCAGCGATATCACCTGAGCGAGTCCAGACTTCAGGGGAAACAATAAGTAAATCACCCTTAACAAATGCTGGCGCAAGCAAGTTATTATCAACTGCAAAAGCAAACATAGCTACATCATTTGAGTTCAGTGTTGGGACAAAAACATCTTTATAGCCGGTTGTAGTTTGCATAAGCTGGTTATTATAAGGAGATGGATTAGAAGGGATTTCACCAACAACTGGTACTACTTGAACCTTAAGTTCAACATCAGAGCGTTGTGGCATACTTACATTATTATCAATATTGTCAGTTCTTTTGCGTCTTTCAGCAAAAAGATCAATAGGGGTAATTTCAAAAGCATTTGCAAGCTTTTTAAGGGAATCTTCATTCCAGCGCCTTGTACCATTCTTAATATGAGTAAGGTAACTTTCAGACATCCCGGTTTTTTCAGCAAGAACCTTAGTGGTCCAGCCTTTTTCTCTTAATAATTCTTTTACGCGTAAAGCAGTAGATGACATGACTTGACTCCTTTTTACAAAGTTTTACTCTCTTGATTACACAAGAGAGCTTATTGAACGATAATAAACATCTGCGTATATTTCTAATAGAGTACAGATAAACCCATAGTTGTCAAATGGAAAAGATTTTAAAAAAGCTTACTTACCCTGACCCAAAGCCTAACCAAGTTTTCTATGAGGAAACTTTTTGGGCTAAACAAGCTTATATTTGCGGAATAGATGAAGTAGGACGAGGTTGTTTAGCAGGCCCAGTAATCACTTCTGCAGTAATTTTATTTCCTTTTGCTACACACCCCCTCTTAAAAGACTCAAAAATACTATCTGAAAAAAACCGCCTTACTGCGGCTCAATGGATCTTAAAAAATAGCTGGTTTAGTTATGGAATTGTAGATAATTCTGAAATTGATCGTATAAATATTTATAAAGCAACACAGGAAGCAATGCGACAAGCAGTTTATGGGCTCTTTTCACAAGCAATCGGTCCGTGGCGGCCAGAAACTATTCTTATCGACGCGATGCCGCTTGTAGTTCCTTACCTTTCTCCTATGCCCGAAATTATCTCATTCCCTTATGGTGAAAGCCGATCAATCTCCATTGCTGCTGCCTCTATTTTAGCAAAAGTTAAGCGTGATGAGCTTATAACTAGAATGGGAGCCTATTTTCCTGGTTATAGTTTTGAAGAACATAAAGGGTACGGAACCAGTGACCATCAAAATGCTTTACTAGTAAAAGGCCCCTCACTTTTACATAGAGCAACTTTTATTGAAAATTTTTTACCAAAAGAGGTAGTACATGAACCCACCACAGACAAACAAGGCTCATTCCTTCAAGCGTAGCGAAGTCCGTCATAGCCTCGAAGATCACAACGTAATTTTAACTAAGCTGAATGGCGACGGCTGGGTGCTGAATAAAGCGAAGGCAAACAAATGATTAATAATGCCTTCGCTGAAGTTATTCAGAGCTCACTACAATCATTCACCGCTCAAAGCTGGAATTGGGATTATTTTCCCACCTTTGGTTCATTAGTTACCGTAAAAACCGAAAAACGAACCCTATTTGGTATTGTCTATGCAGTACAAACAGGCTCTTCCGATGAAGGTCGCTATCCCTTTACCTTTCAAAAAACAGAAGAAGAGCTAAGAGCAGAACAACCACAAATTTTTGAATTTCTCCAAACAACATTTTCCTGCCTTATTGTTGGTTTTTTAGAAAATGATGAAATCACCTATCAAATGGGTCCTGAGCCTGCCAAGATGCACTCTTTCGTAAGCCATGCAACTCAAACAGAAACACGCCACTTTTTTTCTTCATGCCTCTATTTACATCTTATTTTTAACGCACCTGAAATTACGGTTGGCGATGAACTTCTTCTTTCACTTTTGAAGACAAAAAAAAATCTTGGGCTTCTAACGCAAGAATCATTTTTAGCTTTTATCGAAACAATTTCTCTTGCCACCGGTGATGATTACCGAAAACTAAAGATTTTAATGACCCGAGCGCATCAGCTTCTTGCATCATTGTAGAACTATTTTTCTGCAATTTTCTCTAGCTCTTGAAAAAATTGCCCCACTCAGGGAATGCTAGTACAGTAAAAATCAATTCTGTCTGTCGTCATAGCTTTGCTTAACTTCGGACAAAACCCTTGGGAGTACCACTATGAATAAAATTCTCTTAATTTCACTGCTAACAATCAGCACAATCAATGCTAAAATATCCAACCCTGAATATCAAAAAATGCTTGCTACCCGAGCGAATATTCTTGGACTACCAAAACTCCAAAGCACGCAAGAAACATCTCAGCCGATCTCAGTACTCATCAAGGAAGAAGAAACGTTAAATAATCAATTTATTGACTTATCACAACAACTTAAAAACATGAATGCTCAGAATTAATACTATGATGAGACCAACAAAAACAGTCCTTTATGAGATTACGCTCCTTCTTGAACCAATGTATGAAAGCACTCGACATGCGCAAAACGTTGCCTGGTGGTTTTTAGAAGGGGTTACTAAAAAAAGTCGTACTCAACTTATCATTGAACCATCACTTTCTTTGACCGAAGCGCAACTTCAACAACTTCAAAAATGGATTCATGCTCATACGGTAGAACAGTACCCGCTTCAATATTTATTAGGATCTGTGAGCTTTGGTCCACTTGAAATTCTTGTTGAGGCGCCAACCCTTATCCCTCGTCCAGAAACCGAAGAATGGTGCTTTAACTTACTCAGTAGCCTTGCTCCACTTGCACATACTCCTTTACGTATTTTAGATATGTGCACCGGTTCTGGATGCATTGCCCTCTGGGTTGCCAAAGCCCTACCAAGCTCCACTGTTTATGGTGTTGATATTTCTGATGCAGCACTAGCCCTTGCAGAAAAAAATGCTGCTCACAATAAAATATCTAATGTGCGCTTTTTCAAATCTGATCTTTTTGAAGTTCTTAATCAAAATGCACCCTTTGATTTAATTGTTTCTAATCCACCGTATATTAATCCTGATGTGTGGCATGAACTTTCCCCTATGGTTTCTCGGTGGGAAGATCGCGGAGCATTGGTTGCTGCTAATCAGGGCCTTGAAATTATTCAATCACTGGTTAGAATGGCCCCTCTCTATCTAACTAAATATTCTCCTTTAACCGTTCTTGGATTCCCTCGACTTATGATTGAAATTGGCTACGACCAAGGGCCAATAGTGCAAGAATTGTTCATCGATGCAGGTTTTGGTACTGTAAGAGTACTTACTGACAGCTCTGAAAGAGACCGAGCGGTCAGCGGCTACTAAAAACAAGGTTCTTCTATGTCTATCCGTTTCCTGTCCCCTGAAGATGCGCAAAAAGTTGCAGCGGGAGAAGTTGTTGAACGCCCTGCCAATATCGTTAAAGAACTCATTGAAAATAGTATCGATGCCCATGCAACACACATTGAGCTATCAGTTGCCAATGGAGGCAAAACACATATTCGCATCACTGATAATGGAACGGGAATGTCGGAAGCTGATGCTCGACTTTGTTTTGAACGGCATGCGACCAGCAAGCTTTTTACTTTTAATGATTTACCTACTGTTTCTACCTTCGGTTTTCGCGGAGAAGCACTTGCAAGCGTTTGTGGTGTAGCAAAAGTTACTCTGACAACTAAACAACAGGGCGAAATTGAAGGACTACAACTTACCATCCAGGAAGGTAAAATTCTTTCTTCTAAAACGGTTGCTGCTCCTGTTGGCACCACATTTATTGTTGATGACCTTTTTTACAATATTCCTGCACGCAAAAAGTTTTTAAAAACAACAGCCACTGAATGGAATCAGATTGTCGCCCTTTTTAAGGCCTTTTGTTTGACCTATCCAAGCCTCCATTTTGTTCTTCTGCATGACAACACCCAAGTGTATAATTGCCCTCCTGTTACAACACTGCATGATCGAGTTGGCCAATTATTTGACCCTGCACTATCTGCATCAGCACTTACTCTCAGTTCAACAGAAGATAAGGGAATTTCAGTAACGGGAGTTACCACTAATCCGCACTACAGTCGCTATGATCGTGGTGGGTTATACTTTTTTGTAAACAAACGACTCGTTAAAAATTACCAACTTGCTCGAGCAGTGCTTAAAGGTTTTTGTAATGTACTACCCGCAAACAAGTATCCATTTGCAGTCATTCACTTGGAAATCGACCCACTGACAGTAGACGTCAATATTCATCCAAAAAAAGAAGAAGTGCTTTTCTTGCACCCGCATATAATCGAACAGGCAATTACCAAAGCAATTACAACAACGCTCGAACAGTATATGTCGCAAAGGCTTGCACCAGCGCACAAACCAAATCCTCTCTATGTTTCGGAACCTTTTTTTACTCCAAACAATCCTGGTTTTGATCCATTCTTTGAAAGATCAATTACGCCACACTCTTATAATTTTCCAACCGAGCCAATTGCGAAAACCTTCTATTTGCAAGAACCACCTTCTGAAACGCATCAGCACCCTCTACTGGAAATACCCAAAGAACCATTTCAAGATGAAAATCTTCACGCAGTTGAAGAAGTTAGTTATCGCATTATCGGACAACTTCATAAAACTTACTTATTGCTGGAGCACAAAGATGGCATGTTAGTAATTGATCAACATGCGGCGCATGAGCGCATTTTGTATGAACGGTTCGGAAAAAATTTTGGCAAAACAGAAACCATTCAACTTTTATTTCCACTCATCATTACTCTTTCACCTTCCGATCTGGCCATACTTATACCCTATGCCTCGCTTCTACACGAACAAGGTATTCAGTGCGAACAATTTGGAGAAGAACAGTTACGTATCACCGCAGTTCCTGTCTATGCAAAACAAATTCCTCTGCAAGAACTTGTTCAAGAACTCGTTGGATGGATTAAAGAAAATGACTCACAACCAGCGGCTGATTTTTTCAAAACGCTGACAGAAAAAATGAGAGCACAGCTTGCCTGTAAAGCAGCAGTTAAAGCCGGTGATGTATTAACTATGGACGCGATGGAACAGTTATTGCGCGACTTACAAACCACAGAACGCCGATTCTCTTGTCCCCATGGGCGCCCTACACAGTGGTTGGTAAGCACCCACGAGATCGAAAAAAAGTTTAAGCGGATTGCTTAGTTTGCAGCGAACGATAGAGATAACTACTGCACAAAAAGAAAAGTGGGTAAGTAATAAGAACAGACATAGAGTTAAGAAGTGCCGCACTCGTGTAGTCTCCTAAGGAAAGCATCTTTACCATAACTAAAACAGCTGTAAGTAACACAATCAGTGGAACCATCACCACTAGAAACGTCAAAAATAATGTTTTAACAATTCGACCAAGAAAACCTTTTGAAAGTGCAGCGCTCATTTGTAGTGCTTCAAAAGATCCAATAGGTGATTTTTCAAGAATAAAAAATCCAAAAAACATGTACCTCATAACCCACGCCGCCACTGCTAACATTAAGCAAATGCAAACAACAGCAGAGATCATTGGCCCGATTTTCTCACTCAAAAAAAACGTGCTCATCATCGTCATCGGAATAATTGCAAATATAGCACCCACAAATCCTATAAATAGAGTCAAAAAATAAAGGACTGCCCCTCCTGCAAAGCGTTTTACTTGGCTAAATCTCGAAGAAAAAAGAAGGTTTAACGAACCATGCCCCGTATCTTTAAGCGTTAAACAAAGGTTTATAAAACCAAGCGCCAAAAAGAAAAACAACGCATATCCAAGAAGAGCTACTAACAACAAAGCAACATAATAATGTCCAGGAATAGTTTTGAGATTAGTTCCTACTTGAGCAATTATTGACCACACTGTAGCCGGATGCCCTTGTTCTTTTGCAATAGCAGCACTATCTAAAGCCTGGGAAATACCAGACTGCCGAGCAATGCGCTCTAGGCTACCAGAGCATATCTGCAAAGAAGCTGCCATCAACGCCGACGCGATTGTCAAAAGTACAAAATGCTTACGATACGTAGAAAAAGAAAACTCGATTGCTTTCTTAGTTGAAAATTGGGACATTCTTCTATTCTTTCTTAAAAAGGTTCATCTGCCGCCAAGGTTACCAGATTTACGATTTTAAGAAAAAAGTGTCATTCCCTGTCTTCATTCCTATGGAACTACTTCAGGCTAACGCCAGCAAATGCACGCAAGCGGCGTCAGCCCGACAAAGCCTTGGTGAAGAGCGGGTAAAGGAATCTTTGGTGCGCATAACGAGTCCTTTTAAAATGAAGAAAATAAAAATCCTCGTCGTCCTCAACGAGGCAAAAGTCGCAGCAGTGCAAAGCACTGACCAGACGAAGCGAGTGTAAGGATCCAGGGATAAACTGCACCAGAGTCATCATAATCTATCAAAAAAATGAATTACTCAGATTATTTTTTAAATAATTCGTGGGCACTTAACCTTTACAGCTAAATGCCCACGATCTTAATGACTTATTACATGCAAGCATCCCCGTACCACTTGCTGTCGCAAGTTAGGGATGACACATCTCACATAACTTAACGACCAGCGGTAGTCAATGAACGATAGATATAACTAAAGAAAGGCATTGAAAAAGGATACGCCACCACCATAGTTGCAAACATAGCAACTGTTTTTTGTTGTTCTGGCGTATAAGCACAACACAATATCACTAACTTGTTTATAACAAACATCAGAATACTAGCAAAAAGCATTGCTACTATCACTGCAGTAACAATATGACGACGAGACCCACTAGAAATGTCGCGACTCATTCTTAATGCTTCACGAGCACCAATAGTTGGTTTATCAATAATGCAAAAACCATAAAACATATAGCCAACTGCCCAAAAAAGCATTGCTACTACTAACACTAACCAAAGAAGAAGTGTTAGCAAAAGAGCTATACCATCGCCCAAGATACCTTTACAGAGCATGGCAAAAGGAATGGTTAATACTGACATCCCAATTAATACACAAATGACATACAGCATAAAAAGAATTGAAGCTCCAATAAAACGCATTACTTGCCGTGCAGATACTGAAAAAAGAAGCTCTAATGAACCACTATTTTTATCCTTAAGAGTAAGCACAAGTTTTATAAACCCAAGTGCCATCATAAGATACAAACCCCATGATAAAAGAAACACTAAAAGAACTAGTCCTAAAAGATGTTTTGGTGCTGCTTGAAGATGCATAGAAACTTTAGAGGTAACTTCTTGTACTTTTTTCAATACCATTGTTGATTGGTCAGTTGCTTGGTCCTGAGGTTGTTGCATCACAGAAACCATATCAATATCAAGAACTTGATGTACTCCTAATTTTTCTGCAACAAAACGTGGCGCCACTGTAGCAAACCAATATGATCCAGCAACTAATGCCGCAGCACTTAACAACAGCACACAATGTTTACCATACGTAGAAAACGAAAATCTTATTCCGTCTCTAACTGAAAATTGAGCCATTCTACTACTCCTTTAAAAAAGGTTAATCACAAAAAATTTACCAGAATTTAAGCGCTGATAACGCATTACGTACACAGGTAGTTAATGAAGGGTATTCCATCTTTAAAAGCCCATAGTTAATAACTATAAGCGCAATAATAAGCGTTAAAAGACGTACAGTAACCCATCCATTTGCTGCCAACAATAAAATGCCTAGTCCTATTAAAACTATCCCCTTTTTTTTATCAAACGAGGTGGCCATATCAAAATCTCCTTTCTTTTTATTAGGATTTTGTTTTGAAAATTATCCGCAGCACTTTTTATATTTTTTACCAGAATTGCATGGGCAATTATCGTTTCTTCCAATGCGAGGCTCTTGGTGTAAAGAAGGGGAAGTATTCTCTTCTTGATCTTCATTACCAGAATTCAAAGTTAATGCATCAAGTTCATTTTCACGTTTACGTTCAAGCTCAGATGTATCAAACTGTTCAAAGTTCAAACTAAAGATACGTGAGATAACTTCCCAACGTACTTCACGCATCATGTCCTCAAACATTGCGTATGCTTCTTTTTTGTATTCAAGAAGTGGGTTTTTTTGCCCCCAACTGCGAAGCGAAATACCTTCTTTTAAATGATCAAGGTTAAGCATGTGTTGCTTCCATGCTTGATCAAGCGTTTCAAGCATCATCCACTTTTCTGCATTGGTACGAAGTTCTTTATTATGAGATCCGCGAGACAAACGATACTGTTCAAGGAGGAAGTTTATCACATCAGACTGGAAGATATCGCTGTTAGAGGTATTAAATTTTTGAGAGAGAAAAACCTTTTTATCAAGAAAGGTGACACGCGAAAGGAAGGCGATAACTTCATCCTCTTGCTCTGCATCAATAGTTCTTTCAGGAATAAGGCGCGCAAAAACATCTTCAACAGCTGCAGTTATCATATCACGAACTAATTCATAAATAAGCTCTTCACCCTGGAGTACATCATGTCGGTAAGAATAAATAACTTTGCGATGTTGCGTCATTACATCGTCATATTCAAGCAAATGTTTTCGAGATTCAAAATGTTGTTTTTCAACTTTTTCTTGCGAGTTTTCAATAGCACGTGAAACCATCGGAGATTCAATCGTTTCATCATCTGTCATGCCAGCCCAACTTTGCATTTGATCTCGAAACTGAAATGTATCGCCCGCAAATACACGGATCAACTGATCTTCAAGGGAAATGTAAAAACGAGATTCACCCACATCACCTTGACGACCAGCACGTCCTCGTAACTGGTTATCAATACGACGACTTTCGTGCCGTTCCGTTCCAAGAATATAAAGACCGCCAGCCACTAATGAGTCGAGGCTTAGTTTTATATCGGTACCACGACCAGCCATATTAGTAGCAATCGTAATTTTTCCTGGCTGACCAGCAGATGCAATAATATCCGCTTCTCGCTC
>CANNBR010000026.1 GCA_947502805.1 bacterium | reverse complement strand
ACAAAGGTGGCAGCAACGAGAAACATTAGTTCTTGATCAGAGCGAAACGTTCAAAGCACAGATGAAGCAGTGGGATACTTACGATAAGAGCTTGAAAAATAAAACAAATTTTGACAGTAATCTTATTATTCTGCGTGAGCAACAAAAATCACTAGAGCAATTTTTAGAACAAGCGCCATTATTACTGAAACAGGTTACTGATGTTATTAATAATAATAATCCGAAAAATCCTGCTCTAAAGACACTTACGGCATATAAAAAACAGTTAGAAACTGCTCAGTCAAAAAAAGAACAAGAAAAATATGCTTTGTATCTAGAAAGTTGGAATACGATTTTAACTGATCACCCTCTTGTAGAGCTTACTGATTCTCAACCATTACTTTTAAGGTATAAAGAAAAAGCACAAAGATTAGTCGATAGCCTTAACCAAATGAATAAATCGGATGTATGGAAGAAATTGAATGATAGCAGGAATACAACCGCGACTGGTCATTATGAAAAGATCGATGAGCAAAAGGCTATTTTGAAGGGTCTTAATGCCGCAAAAGTGCAAATTGATGTAATGCTTGCGAAGGCTCCTGAATTTTTACAACAAGCAAAAGAGTATCTGGGGATTTTGGGTAGAGATGATAACAATACAGTTCTTGTTACGCAACTTAAAGACGCTTCCGATACATTTATTACTAATCTGGAAAGCGCGAGAACTCTATTAAAAAATAAGAAATAGCTTAAAAAAATTTGGCCCTCATAAATAGGTCAAGTCAAAAATGAAGTGGGACAACTCTTAAAACTATCAAAAAGTTGTCCCACTTCATTTTTGAATAATCTTCGCTTCAATAATCGCATCTATCGGAATGCAGCCATCATATAAATGGTATTTTTTTGTAGAACCACCGAGCTTCGCTTCAAAAACTAATGTTCCTTTGAGCTTGCTCACCTTGATTTTTAATACAACATACGGAAGATCAAGCGTGTTCCAGTAATGCACTAATCGACCCAGTTCATCTTCTTTTTGAAAACGAATAAAAGGAACATCTTCTGCAGAGAGAATTACGCTTTGTTTGTTTTCACTTGCTTGCCATAATTCAAGAGCTATTACTTTATACAAATGTTTTGGAGTTTCTGTTGTTTGCTGTTTCATGACATTCCCTTTTTTGTATTAGTGCTTATCCAAAAATTAATTGCAGAATAAAAAAAATCAATGTCATTCCCAGAGAACGGTAGTCGCAGCAGAGTGCAAAGCACTCTGGCCAGACGGAGTGAACGCCTGGGAACCTAGACGTAACAAGAAAAAGTCCTAATTTTTTTAAAGACATAATTTATAGCTGATTAATGTTTGCATATAAGTCGTTCCATGATGGGTTTACTTCTTCTATAAGTTGAATCTTATAGGTGCGCGTTCTTCTTTTAAGAAATTTTTCCGTATAAATTGCATCGGTCATTGTTTCAAAAGAA
The DNA here is from genome assembly GCA_947502805.1 of bacterium. Taxonomy (GTDB): domain Bacteria; phylum Babelota; class Babeliae; order Babelales; family CAIQNR01; genus CANNBR01. The sequence continues at coordinate 9,542 of CANNBR010000026.1, read as the reverse complement.
CTGTACCACACTAAAAGGGTGCAATGATATTTTGAGGAAAAACTTGAAGCTGTTCCTTCTTTGTGTTCAACTACTCGACCCGCTAAATCAGAAGTAACGCCAGCATAAAGAGTGCCGTTAATTTTGCTTGCCATCATATAAACGGTAGGTTTTCTAGTTTCCATAATTTTTATAATCCAAAATATGATTTTTTCTTGTTACGTCTAGGTTCCCAGGCGTTCACTCCATCTAGCCAGAGCGCAAAGCACTCTGCTGCGACTACCGTTCTCTGGGAATGACATTGATTTTTTTATTTACTTATTAGTTTTCGGATAAGCTCTTAGCAAGACGGCATGATTTCTGCTTCGATAACTGCTCGTGTGGGGACAATGGTAGCATTAAACCGATAATAACCAAAACGATCTTTAGAAAATATATTGGAAATCTCGTTTACATTACAAAGCGCATCAGTTTTCACTTTTAAAACGATGCAAGGAATATGAGAAATTCCGTTCCCCTTTTTTATGATACATGGTAGCAATAAGCTTATAAAAACAATCCCTGCTTGCCATCATATCTAAAGAGCGTTATTGAATTCAAGAATGTTAAAATTATGCTATGATAGCTGGTATTCGAATTTATATTTTTGGAACCCCATGCTTTCACAAACGCTTTTACATCTTTCTTTAATTCAAAATAGTGGCCCAATTTTTATCAAAAAACTTGTTGAACGAGTGATTGAAAAGGGTATCGACCTTTATACGCTTAATGCTTCTGATCTCTCGCATCTAGGGGTTCCTTACGATATGGCAACAATTCTTGCAGAAGGGCTAGCAGACCAAGCATTATTTGATCGAGAATATGAACTTATTGAAAAAACAGGGGTTAACTGGACAACCATGTTGAGCTCTGACTATCCCGCATTGTTATGGCATACCTATGCACCACCGCCGGTACTTTATTGGAAAGGTGAACCGGTATGGAACAATGGCCCAACACTTTCGGTAGTAGGTTCACGAGATGGTACGCCATATGGTAAGCGAGCACTCGATGTAATTCTTACTCCTTGTGTTGATCAAGGAATGATCATTGTTAGTGGAGGGGCTCGTGGCATTGATACGATGGCTCATGAGCTTACCTTACAACAGGGCGGAATAACCGTTGCTATATTTGGTACTGGATTATTACGGCCTTATCCATCAAGTAATGAAAGACTTTTTGAAAGAATTGTTGAACAAGGTGGAGCGGTAGTAAGTTGTTTCCCCTTGAAAGCAGATGGGCAGCCTTGGCGATTTCCTTTTCGCAATCGCATTATTGCGGGCATGTCTCGTGGCTGTTTGGTAGCTCAGGCAGCAGAAGGAAGCGGTGCGCTTATTACAGCTCGTTTTGCTCTTGATGAAGGACGAAATGTCTATGCGGTTCCCGGCCATTTTGATGATTCATTAAGCGCTGGATGCCATCAGTTATTACAAGATGGAGCTCAATTAGTTGTGAGCGCGCAAGCAATTTTACGTGATTATCCTTCCTTAGAAACTCCTCTTATTCAACAAACCTCACTGATAGTATCTCAACAAGGCAAGCCTAATGAGGCTTTGGCAAGCAAAAGCAGAGTAAAAACAATAGAAAAAAAGAATATTTTTGAAGAAAAAATAGAGGCTACTGAAAGTGGAGTAGTTGCTTTGTGCACCCGACCAATAAGCTTCGATGAGCTGGTTGAAAAAACCGGCAAAACGGAAAACGAGCTCAAGGTAGAGTTATTCGATTTGCAGCTTTCTGGAAAGCTTGAACAGGACTTTGCAGGGCTGTGGTTAAAAGCCTCAAGAAAAGCGGCTTAATCAATTTTGCGTTTTTTCTCTAATTTGTGTATCTTTTGTTTTCTATAAATCGTAGCGCTTAGGCGCTTTTTCATTTTCATCCGGCAAGCCTCTGAATGGTCAGTCGGAGACTACAAGTCGGTTAGGAGTTTATTATGCCAGTACCAAAAAGGAAGCGCTCCCGTCAAAGACGAGATAAGCGTTTCGCCAATAAAGGGTTATCATTCCCACAAGTTGGTCTTTGTAACAATTGCGATGCTCCTTTATTAAGCCACCAAGCCTGCAAAGACTGTGGTTTCTATAAAGGTAGAAAAGTTATGACAACTAAGGCTGACCGCTCTGATAAAAGAGCTGGAGTTCAAGATATTCGTCAAAAACGAGTAGAAGCTTTAGAAGCTAAGGCTCAACAAGCAGATGCAGCATTGGGAACTAAAGTCTAGTTTCACTTTTATAGGGGGGTGTGTTAGGTTAGGCGCAGTGTCAAAAAAGGAGAAATAAGCGAGGATTGTATGGTACAAAAAATGGTTCGTCAATGGTTGCAAGAACTTAAAGAATATAACTATTCAACATGGTTAAGCACCGTGGTGATGCTGGTGATTTTTGTGCTTGGTGGGTCTAGCCTTCGTAAGTGGTATGTTGCCTCCCATGAGCAAAAAGCTCAGTTTGCAATGTCAGAAGCTTTCGAAGAATATGATCGCGCTGTATTGCGTATGATTGAGTCAAAAGAATCTGATGATCAGGTTGCAAAACAACAATTAGAAGATGCTCATTTGAGTTTTGACATTGTTCTTCGCAATCATGGCTCTTCAGATCTTTCTAGTTGTGCGCATGCTTTTAAGGCTGATATTTATTGGTACGAAGGCAAAAAAGATGAAGCACTGCAGGAAATGGATAGTGCCATTAAAGGCGCTCCAAAGTCTCCGCTTTTGTATGAATGGAAAACTAAATCTGCTCTTATGAAGCTTGATGCAGACAAGGAACAGGAAGGTATTTCTGAACTGAATGCACTTGCTCTTGATCCAAAAAATGCTACAGCAGATCGAGCAGCTTTTGAACTTGGTTATTACTATTGGTGCGCTAAAGATGAAGCGCATGCACGTGATGCATGGCAACTTCTTGAAAAGTTCAATGGGTCAAAAGATGACGAGTTCAAGCAAACAAGATCTCCTTACTTAGCCATCGCTCAAATGAAGATGAGCACTATTTCAGAATAACAGTCAAAAAAGAGAGCGTGTGTAGATGTCTCAAAAAGTTCGTGTTCGTTTTGCCCCGTCACCAACGGGAAATATGCATATAGGCGGTTTACGGACCGCTCTCTTTAATTGGTTATTTGCGCGTCATTCTGGCGGTACCTTTCTGGTTCGCATAGAAGATACCGATCGGGAACGATCAGAAGAAAAATATATAAAAGCACTTCTTGATGCACTTTTATGGGTTGGCATCGAAAGCGATGAAGCGCCATTGTTTCAGTCTCAGAGACAAGGCTCATACCACGCAGTTGTTAACTCATTATTACAATCAGGTAATGCGTATCGTTGTTTTTGCACTTCAGAAGAAGTTGAAGCACGTGTAAAAGCTGCAGGGGTTACCGAAGAATTTTATCATTACGATAATTTTTGCAGAAATCTGCCACTACTTGAAAATGAAACTCGTTCTTATGGGATTCGCTTTGCGATTCCTGAAAATATAAAACGCGTCGAAGTATCCGACCTTATTCGTGGCCATGTAGTCTTTGAACGAGATCAGCTTGATGACTTTATTATTTTTAGATCTGATGGCACTCCAATGTATAACTTTGCAGTAGTGGTTGATGATAACTATTCAGAAATAACTCATATCATTCGCGGCGAAGAACATCTTTCTAATACGCCAAAACAAATTCTTTTATATAAGGCGTGTGGATTTACAGTTCCGCTATTTGCTCATCTTCCGATGATTCTTGCTCCTGATGGTAGCAAGCTTTCAAAGCGACATGGTGCAGTTGATGTACTTTCATATCGAAATGAAGGTTATTTACCCGATGCTCTTATAAATTATATTGTGCGCCTTGGGTGGGCTCATGGGGATCAGGAACTTTTTACTCGTTCAGAAATGATAGCGAGTTTTAGTATCGAAGCAGTTGGCAAAAAAGCCGCTATTTTTGACCATCTAAAACTTGCCTGGATGAATGGAGTGTATCTAAGAGATGTTTCGCCAGAAGTGATAATTCAGCTTATGGCCCTTACCGATTCTGCTAATCTTTTTAAAAAAATTCTCAATAATAATTCTCATGAAACGGTTGTTGAAGCTCTTCGGCTCTACCAATCCCGCGTTAAAACCCTTGTTGAATTAGAGCAAGAAATTACCGCCTTTTTTGAAGGTCCAGCCACGTACAATCCTGAAGATGTTGCCAAATGGGTAACTCCTGGTACAACAGCAACTTTACTCACTACGATTCTTCAAGTTATTGAACCTTGTCAGCCTTTTGATGCGCTTACTGTTGGCACTTTGATTAAGTCATTGTGTGAGCAGGAGGGGCTTAAACTTGTTGCATGCGCTCAACCATTGCGTATCGCATTAACTGGTGGCGCTTCAAGCCCCGGTGTTTTTGAACTCCTTGCATTACTGCAAAAAGAGAAGAGTCTTGCGCGCATTAAGGCTTTTGCGCGATCCTTAGCACAGTAGTGTGATTTTAAAAAAAAGTAATAATGTTTGTCTTTGTTAAGGCTACGGTGGCATTATCTGCCGACACCTTAGCTATGGCTAACATCGATCCAGCAGGATCTCGAAAGAAGGGTAGGTTTCAATGAAAATAGGATTTGTATTCTCTGGCTACGGTAGTCAATGGGTTGGCATGGGCAAGGAGCTCTATGATAAATCTCGTAGCACTCAAGAGTTATTTGAAGAAGCAGCTAACTGTCTTGATAGTAACTTTGTAAAACTTTGTTTTGCTTCATCCGATTCAGAACTTTCCAAAATAGAAAATGCCTATGTTGCACTCTATGTGGTATCTGTTGCCATTGCACAAAAGCTTGAAGAAGTGGGAATCACTCCTACTAAAGTTGCAGGCTATGATATCGGTGAATATGCGGCTCTTACTGTCGCCGGTGCCTTGAATGTTCCAGATGCTCTTTATTTACTTAAAAAGTATTCTTTATTTTACCAAGAAAATCTTGATTTACGTCCAGTCAAAGGAATGCGTGTTGTTGGGCTTGAGCTTTCTGAACTTGAAAAGCTCTGTAAAAAAGTTTCCAAAAAAACAGAAATTGCTGCATTAGCAGTTGTTGAAGGCAAAGAACAGTTTGTAGTAATTGCAACAGAAGAGGCAGCGGGTACTCTTAAAGCATTACTTACTCAACTTTCTTATGTAACAGTAACTACTGCTCCTGTTGGTGGCGGGCTTCATGCACCAGCAATGGATGACATTGTAAAACAGATGAAAATGTATCTTGAAAAAGTTGATTTTAAAAATACATCTATCCCTTTTATTAGTGCAGTAATTGGGAAACCTTTAACTGAAGGTGACATGGTACGAGCAGCACTGATGCAACATATTCATGCGCAAACTCAATGGGTTGCAGTACAAGAAGCTTTTGAAGAATGTGATTATATCTTAGAAATTGGCCCCGGTACTGCATTACAAAAAGGATTTGCTGAACGGTATCCAAAGAAAAAAATATTTGCCATTAATTCGCTTGAAGATATCAATGCATTGGTAGGATTCGACGACATACAAGCTAGTATAAAAAAAGAGATCGAAGTGCTTGAAGAAGCAGCGACTGAAGATAAAAAAGAGTAGGAATAAAAAATACCATGGCAGAAAAATATGATCTTGTATCAAAAGTAACCACACTTATTGTTGAACAATGCGAAGAGCAGATTCCTGCTCTTCCTCTTGACGCTCATACATCGTTTGAAGAATTGGGCTTTGACTGGTTGGCTCATACAGAATTGGTGATGCGCTTAGAAGAAGAATTTTCACTTATTATCAGCGATGAAGAGGCCAAAGGTTTAATTAATCTTCAGGCTGTTGTTGCGTATTGCGAATCGAATAAGTAACCCCTAAACTTTCTCTGCCAACTCTGCTGTTAGTGCTTCAAACCCAAAATTAATGTCTATTATCGTGCTTTTAAGCTCGGAATTAGACTCTTGAACATTTATTGCCCAATTAATCATTTTTTCTTTAACTTTTTCAGGAATTACCACTGGACGACCCTGTAATTTTGCCAACTCAGAATTCCATAAAATATCGCTACGCAGAGGTATTGCTAAATCTCTATACGGACGCTCCATAGACTGTGATGTTGTTTTCCCTGTTGCTATAAGCTTCGCTTGTAATATCTTACGAGGAATAGTAAAAACCTCTTTAGTCTTAACACCTAAAAGTTTAGCCATATCCTCTAGTGTCTGCTTCCTACCTTCAGGAGTTTGCAAGTCTTTTTGAAATGCTAATGGTGCAGAAACATTAAAATCTGAAGCAAAATCTATAGCATCTTGATATTGATTATACGCATCTTCAAAAGGTTTATAATTATCTTTTAACTTCAAAATTAATGTTTTCAATTCTTTAACAGTAAGTGTATTGCTAGAAAGATTTTTTTTGAGTTTATTAATTTCAGCCAAAATATTATTGGGATTGCTAGTATTCTTACTATTATCAATAATTAATTTCATTTTTCCAAGAGCACTCTCTCCTTGATTTTCCAAAAAAATAAAAGGTTCGTTAATAAACTTTTGCAAAGGTGAAACCTTTGGCTTTGGCTTAACCATAGAACGAAGTTTATCTAAAAAACCTTTAGGTTTTGTATCATCTTTAATGTCTTTACCCTGTTGCCTAAGAATAAGATCTTCATAAAGTTTTTTATTATGCGCTTTAAAAGCTTCCTTTTGAGGATCAGTTAATGTTTCAAAGATTGCCAATGCATAAGCATCTTCAAGCTTTGGAATTATTACTTCAGTTGCAGCAAGCGCCCCCTGTTTTGGATAGTTGTCAAATGCATTTTTAACATCCTGATCCTGATCTTTAATATCTTGAACCGTAACCCTCTCATCATTCTTATCAATGTAATGTAAATCAAGGTTTTTCAATGTTGCTTGTTCTGTATCTAACAAAGTAAAAAAGGTTTTTGTTTCTGTCGTAGAATCTAAACTCTTTTGTACTTCAATCGCAAAGTTACTAAATGCTGAATCTTTAGAAAGAGAATCTTTTAACTGAGGGGTAAGGATTAGGGCAACCTGTGCTTTAAAATCTGCTGTTACTGGTGGGAAAACTGTTTCTCCAAATTCACGCGCTACTGATGCACGCAGAGCTTGCAATGAAGCAACTACTGCCAACTTTTGATTTTTTATGGCATCATCAAACAAGAGCTTAAGTATGTTTATCTGCCCTTGTAACGCACCATCATTATGATCAAGAATATTTTTAGGCATACTGTTTTCAAATGTGGTAACAATAGAAAACCCTTTTTCTGCTAGCCCAATGCTGTCCACAGACTTTGCATGCACCGAAAACCTGGCTGCTAATACCTTCAGCTTACCGATACTACCCATGGCAAGTTTTACTTGTATTTGCATAGCTTCAGGAAGTGCTTCTTCAAAATCATTATCTCTATTATCTTTATCGCCTTGAACACTATAAAAAACATCTTCTCCTCCTTGTTGAGCACTAGCAGCATCAACCACATCAAAATAAATAGAATCTGCATCATTTGGAGGCAAAGGTTTCTCTACAGGACTTAATGGTTGAGTAGTAGGATGAGGCAAACCAGGTTGTTTAACTGTTGGATCTCGCTCTACAATTATAATTTCTTTTTCAGGATTTATAATTGCCGTAAGTTCAAATTCAATCCTTATTTTCCCAATAGTCCCTTTTTGATATTTTTCATAGTCTTTAAAAAATTGTAAAACATTCTTTTTCATTTCTGGACTTTTAGAGGAATATTCTTCAATAAAAATAGGTTTACAAAATTCAAAAGCTTGTTTTCTAACAATACTTTCCAATAATAACAGTCCTGGTTGCAAAGTAAGATTTTGCTTACGATTATCAAAACTACGGCTATCAGCAACAAGATATTCTACCATCTTTAAAAAAACCGCATTCCTTTCAGCCAAATCTAATGTAGGTCCAAAAATTTTATTCCCTATATATTTTTTAAGACCTGTATCATGCTTAGACAATTGTTTTTGCATCTTTTGTATCTCTTTAAGCTCACCTAAAGGAATTTTAATAGTCTCTAAGTACTGATCGTCTTCTTCTTTATTAAAATAAGCTTCGCTATCAGGATACATACCAATAACATTCCTTAGCTTTACTGTTTCTTCTAATGCAACAACTAGCGAATCAACCTCTTTCACAAGTTCATTAATACGTGCCGTGCTACTGTAATTAGCTTTATCCGCCAAAACTGTATTGATTCTCGCTTTTAATAGCACTATGCGAACTTCTTCTCTAGAAATAGATTCTTTAGAAGTATCTGCATAACCCTGAGTAGGGGGTTTAAAAGTATGTTTAATATTAAAATGTTTCAAAGCTTCTTCTTCTGCTACAGTCAAACCGTCTACAGGCTCTCTCTTAACAAGCGTTTCTGGTTTAGGAGGAAGGTTCAAGGCTGAACGAACTTTTGCAATAGCTTTTGTAATAACTTTATGTATTGGCCCTTTTGCTTGCTCTGCGCGTAATTGTGCTCTTCTAAGAGCTTGCTCATAGGTATTTATGTTAAAGTTTTCATTATGAAGCGGAGATTTAATTTGCGGAGATTTAATTTCAGGAGATTTAATATACTCATCAAATTTACCTGGTCGTATTCCAGAAAAAAACATCAGTATGATCACTACGCAACTCGATCTTTTCATAAAACACCTTCACTCTTTTATTCATAAAGTACTTTTAAAAATACCAATTCATTTTAAAACTTTCATACTAGACTTTTTCACTTATAAAAAGCCATAAAACTAAAGTACCCCTTCTGCTTCCATCCACAATAGAAAAGAGTACTTCGTTTTTCTAGTGATTGAAATTGAGCAAAAAGCCTAAAAAGGGGGGGGAAATAGGGGTAATCATAATGGCTATCATTAACAAGTACCAGCACTTGCTGACCTACTGGAATATCCCATAATAATTCGGAACAAATACGAAACGAAAAGGTACCTAACCCAGGCAAGTTGCATGACTCTTGTTCTTCCACGCGAGAATTAAAGGCAGATTTTCCCACCAAAAATGGTGCTATCGTTTTTTGCAAAAAAAAACTTTGCTTAGGTTGTTCTTCAAAAAAAGGTAAAAGAAGCTTTTTGTCATAACGATACAGTATGCGACCTTGATGCAATACATACGCACTGTTATACAAACAGCCTTTCTTTTTGCTGTCCACACAATAATAATGACTACCAAGCACAAGGTAGGTATCACCACAGGCCTGCGTTAACAGTTCTTGCGCATACTGATCAATATTTAATGGAAACGGAAATGCCGATTCAGGAAGCACAAACATCTGGGCATAAGGATGTAATCGCTTCATTTCATACAACAGATCATACAATTCTTGAGCGCGCTCGTAAGGCGTTTTTTTATAAAACATGTGTGAAACCATAATAATTTTTTTATCCTGTTCTTCGCATACCTTAGTTTGATTAAAAATAAAAAAACCAAGCACGAAAGGAATGCTACCAACAAAAATCAAGACTAATTTTTTTTGAGAAACACCCACCTGCATACACAAAAGTGCAAAAAGCAATCCATACCATCCCAGTAGTGGCAACAATCCCAAAAAAGCA
>CANNBR010000025.1 GCA_947502805.1 bacterium | reverse complement strand
AAACTGGTGTTGATACTGGTATGGGGCTCGAACGAGTTACCTGTGTTTTACAAGGTGTCGATACGGTCTACGAAACAGATATTTTTATCCCTTTAATCAAAGCAATCGAAGAACTTACTGGTGTCGAGTACGCCAAACAAGACGCTAAAGTTAAAGCTGCGTTTCATGTTTTAGCTGATCACATTCGTTCTTCATCACTGATTATTGCAGATGGCGGTTCCCCTTCAAATGAAGGTCGTGGCTACGTGCTGCGTAAAATTATTCGCCGCGCAGCATTGTTTGCACAAAAACTTACCTCAAAAAATATTTTCCCTGAACTTGCACAAGCATTCATCAAACAAATGTCCCCTATTTACCCGGAACTTAAAGTAAACGAAACAATGATCGTTAACTTGCTCCGCAACGAAATTGAACAATTTGCACAAAACCTGATTCGCGGGCAAAACATTCTTGCAGAGTTTTTGGAAGAGCAAAAAGAATCTAAACAAATCACTGGCGAGCAAGCATTCAAACTCTACGACACGTATGGATTCCCTTTCGAAGTTACAGACGTTGTGGCACAAGAACGTGGGTTCTCGGTCGATTTTGAAGGTTTTCAGGAAGCGATGGAAAAACAGCGCAAGCTTTCTGGTAAAAAAATGAAAGAAGCAGCTAAAGATGTTGAGCTTCCAGAATCAATAAAAACCAAGTTTGTTGGCTATGAGCAAACCAACTGCAGTTCAAAAATCATTGGACTCTTAGTTGATGATGTCCTGGTTAACGAAGCCCCTGCAGATTCAGACGTTTGGGTTATCACCCAAGAATGTCCCTTCTTTGTGACCACCGGTGGTCAAGTTGATGACCAAGGCTGGGTAAAGATTGATCCTCCTTCGCATAAAGCTTCGGCGGACTCCGGGTTAAAACCCTTCGTAGCTTATCTTACTGGATTACGCAAAATGAGTGGCGCTATCGCTTTCCAAATAACTACTCCTGTAGCCCTCAAAGTTGGCAATTCAATAGAACAACAAGTTGAACTTTCAAGCCGTGTGATGACAATGAATAACCACACCGCTACCCACTTACTCCAAGCAGCCCTCATTCAACTCTTTGGAAAACAGATCAAACAGGCTGGGTCAGTGGTTCACCCTGACTACCTTCGTTTTGATTTTACCTTCCATAAGAATTTAACCGAAGAAGAAATCACCCAAGTCGAAACAATAATCAATGATAAAATCCGTGAAAATATTGGAGTAGAGGTTTTTGAAACTACCTACAAAAAAGCACTTGATCACGGAGTTATTGCTATCTTTGGTGAAAAATACAACCTCGAATGCGTACGCGTTGTTGATGTTCCTGGCTTTTCTGCAGAACTTTGTGGCGGTACGCACGTTCCTTCAACGGGAGTTATTGGATTATTCAAGATCACCGAAATAGGTGCACTTTCTGCTGGAGTTCGTAGAATTTTTGCAGTAACGGGACCTCGTGGTGTTGAACTTTTGCAAAGAAACTTCAATAGCGTCAAAGCTTTGAGCCAAGAATTTAAAGTAAAACCTGAAGATGTTGTGACTGCAGTTGAAAAGCAACGATGCAACCTCCAAGAATGCCAACTACAAGTAAAGAATCTTAAAAAAGAAGTCACAAAAGCACATATCCCTCTATGGCTTTCTAAAGTTGAAACAATCAAACAGATACCGTTCTTGTACTTGCACCTTGAAAACCAATCAACGGACGACTTACGAGAAATAGCGAACCTATTACAAGCGCAAAAAACTGCTTTCTATTTCTTGATCAGTAGTGAAGACGGCAAAGCAAACTTCCATGCAAATGTTTCTCCGAGCTATCAAAACAAATTTGATACAGCTGCCTTTGGTGTATGGCTTAAAAAAGTTGCGGGGCTTTTTGGTGGTGGAAAAACTGGCATTATTCAAGGTGGTGGACCGCTTGCATCAAAACAACTTGAACAACAGATCAAAGACTATTTAAATCAGTAAGCCAGAGCGCTTACACAAATAAAAAAGGGTGTTGAAAAGCACCCTTTTTATTTAACACAATCTTTGCGCAATCTACTTATCCTCTTTTTTAGCCATATACGGGCAAGCACCAAGGAGGTACTTGTCTACCTCCTTTGGAAACCAGGACACAAACAGTTCCGTTTGATTCCTTGTACGGCCCAAAACCACCACCTTCGAAGCTTACCCGAAAGCATGGGTTCTCTGACACACGTCCCATGGACTACGGTCTTCGTTGGCTCCTAAAATGGATTATTTTCAAATTAGGTTATTGAGCTTAAAATTTTCGATCATGCAGATTTAACATTGAAAACTAAATCCATATAAACATTCAAAAATAAGCTTATTTTGACCATTTTGGTTTATAAAAAATAGCCACACTTATTTAAAATTTTCAAAATTATGATTTTTCATGCGGATTTAACATTTGGAAGTTAAATCTGTATAATTTATTAAAAATTATAATGACTATGTTGCAGATTGATTCATGAACTCCTTATTCTAAAAAAGTATTTCGCAAAGGGGTTCTTATGAAATGTAACGTATTCATTCTTTTACTCAGTTTTCTCGCAATGTATATTCAAAATATATCTGCAGAAACGTGCTTGTCTTGTGGCGTTAAACTTTCGGTTTTTGAAGGAGATAAAATGTATAAACGCTCGCTGGCCCCCATTCTAGAAAGATTCGCTAAAATCTATCCCATTATTGGCATCATGGGTCCCCGACAGTCTGGGAAAACAACTTTGGCAAAAATACTTTTCCCCCACTTACCGTATGTCTCTTTTGAAGACCTTGAAACACGAAGAAAGTTTCAGGAAAATCCTAAAAAATTCTTAAATGACTACGTAGCTGGAGCAATCTTTGATGAAGCACAACATGTTCCCGAACTGTTTTCCTACCTCCAAGGAATCGTGGATGCATCTCCTGAAAATGGTCGCTACATCCTCACCGGCTCACAAAATTTCTTGCTCAATGAAAAAATAACGCAATCACTCGCAGGCCGCATTGGAATGACCACCTTACTCCCATTCAGCATGGCTGAACTTGGTACCCCTTCTGATATGAATAAGAATATTTTCCAAGGAGGATACCCACGACTCTATGCACAAGGAATGACTCCTGAAGAATTTTTCCCCAGCTATATCAATACCTATGTGGAGCGAGATGTTCGCCAAATAATAAATATCGAAAATGTGCTTACCTTTCAAAAATTCATGCAACTCTGTGCTGGGCGCGTTGGTCAAGTTATTAACCTCACCTCTTTGGCTCAAGATTGCGGCATTTCAAACATGACTGCACGTCGATGGTTTTCAGTGCTTGAAGCAAGTTACATTGTTTTTTTTCTTGCACCCTTTTACAAAAATTTTAGTAAGCGACTTATCAAAATGCCAAAGATGTATTTTTACGATACTGGTCTTGTTTGCAACTTGCTCAACATAGAAAGTGAATCACAGGTAGCATCTAACCATCTTAAGGGTGCTTTGTATGAAAATATGGTAGTGCTAGAAATTCTCAAAGGCCGCCTTAACCGAGCACGCAAACCTAATCTTTATTTTTGGCGAGATAGCGCTGGGCATGAAGTTGACCTCATTGCAGAATGGGGCGGAACGCTCAAAGCCATAGAAATAAAATCTAGCACGACTATGCAATCAGATTTTATAAAAAATGTTCGTTATTTTTGCGACCTTGCAACACAAGATCCTTCTGAAACAGTTCCTGCTGAGCCCTATTTAATTTATGGTGGAGAATCCAAGGGAATTTTTATGCAAACAAAATTAGTCCCTTTTACGGAGATAGATTCACTTTTACATGAATAAGGATTACTGCTGAATCAACTCAACAGCTTTACGAATTTCTGCATCAACTTGTTCCTTGCTCTCTTTAAATCGAGCAAGAACATAAGCTGGAACTTCGTCTTTATCTTCTGGTCGGCCAATGCCAAAACGTAGGCGCCAGAAGTCAGGGCCGTAGACACTAATAATCGACTTCAAGCCATTATGTCCCTTGGAACTTCCACCCTCTTTAAGAGAAATGTTACCAAAAGGCTTTTCTAGCTCATCATGAACAACCAAAAGCTGTTGTGCCTTAATTCCTTTTTTTTGCAAAAAAGAACAGACGCGACCTGAATTATTCATAAAGGTCTGAGGTTTGATCACGATCACAGAAGCATCATGAAGACGAACTTCTGTGTATTCCATCTCATCACGTTTTTTCCACAAGCCGCCATCAAGGGCGACAAGTTCATCAACGATCCGAAACCCAATATTGTGACGTGTATAAAAATACTCAGGGCCAGGATTACCCAGCCCTATTATTGCTTTATAGTTCATAAAAGCTTAACTATTTTTTTTTACTTTTTTAGCAACAGTTTCAACTTCATTTTCAAGTTTTTTAGCAACAGTTTCAACTTCATTTTCAAGTTTTTTGAATGTTGAAGGTTGATCAGAAATGTTTTTATCCATTTCCTTCATGACTACATCTGTTGCATCATATTTTGGATCTGCGTATAAAGCGCCAGGAATTACGATATCAAAATTAAGCCTTTTACAAATCACTTGAATTTCTTTAATCAAAATCTCTTCAGCTGAACGCATTTCACGTTCTGCGTATGCTTGTAAACCTTGTTGCTTAACTTCAATTTTACCTTTGTATTCTGCAAGCTTTTCATGATGCTGTTGTTGCGCAGTAGCATTCATATCCTTGCCGCCTTGCTGAAGCTTTTCAACCGTTTTTGAATATTGAGTTTTAAGCTCTTCTATTTCCATACCTCTTTTATTTACTTCTGCTTCAATTCTCTTTTGAACTGAGGCAAACTTTTTTGATTTTTGCCCAATCTCTTGAATGCTTACCACCATTACTTTTGGGCTTGATCCAACAGAAGTTTCTGCATTAACCATAGAGACAGTAGAGAGTAATAATATAGTTAAAAACTGTGTGCTTTTTATCATCGAAAATCCTTTTTATATACTTAAGATCATTAAAATTAGAAAATTAACTCTATAATTATTGATAATAATGTCAATAAGCCTTCTTGGAGCTTCTTTTTATTTGCTTTCTAATCTCTTCGACAACTAGAAGGAAAAGCCCACTACAACAAACTATCGCCCAATCATGCAAAGATAAGGGAACTGTTTTAAAAATAATTTGCAAGAATGGAATAGTTACTATGGCTATCTGCGTAATAAAAATGCCTACTAATGCCAGCGCTAGCCAACGATTAGAAAAAGGAGAAAGTGAAAATAAAGAGCGATCCAAAGAACGACAGTTAAGAGCAGTAACCCATTGGCAACACGTTAACGTCACCATTGTCATTGTACGCGCAAGCTCAAGGCTCACTGGTAAATACCATACAAATACCAAGCATGAAATTATAGCAGCTAAAAATCCACTATAAAGCACCTGTAGCGCTAAAGGCTTTGTTATCAATTTTGTTTGATTTTTTAACCAATCAGCATTCATAAGATTTTTCTCGACTGGCTCTAAGGATAGCGCCGTATCTAAAAAGCCATCGGTAACTAAATTAAGCCACAAAATCTGACATGCAAGAAGTGGTACTGGATATCCACCTGCAAGTGAAAAAAGCATCACCAGTACTTCTGCAAAATTAGTCGTGAAAAAATATAAAATTACACGCTTAAACGTATAAAAAATATGACGACCATATTCAATCCCCTGAGGTATCATTTCAAATGCATCATCAAGCAATAAAATATGAGCTGCTTCTTTGGCTGATTCACTCCCTGTCCCTGCCATTGCTAAAGAAACATCAGCTTGCATCAAAGCTGGAACATCATTAACTCCATCCCCTATCGCCATCACTATTTTACCCTGTTTTTGAAATGCAGAAACTAATCGAACTTTATCGGCAGGCAAAAGGCGTGCATAGACCAACGTAGTATCAAGAAATGGAACAAGTTCGTCATCTGAAAAACCCTGTAGTTTTGTTCCCTCCATAATTGCCTGATCTTTATGTTGTAAGATCCCTGATAGCCGCCCCATATAGGAAGCTGTTTTAACACTATCGCCAGTTGCCATAACCACCTGAATACCAGCCTGTTGCATCTGAGCGATAACCTCAAATGCATTTTCACGCAATGTATCACTAATGCCAACCGTTCCTAAAAAAGTAAGCCCTTCATCAAAAAGACTAGTGAAAAAGTTAGTTTCTTGCGAGGATCCCCTTTGGGGACCGGAGTCCGCCATAGCTTTAGCGAAGGAGGACTTTACTGCTTCTTTTTCAAACAAAGAAAGATCGGATAAAGAAAATTCTTTAAAGCCAAAAGCTAAAACTCTTAACCCCTCATCTAACAATGCTTGTCCATACTTCTGCTGATCTACAGGAAGATAAGAACTCCGCTTGCCAATACTTTCTAAAGACCCAATCCCAAACAAAATACCTTTTCCGTTTTTTTCATAAAAACCTGCATGATACTGATGCCCTGATCCAAAAGGAATTTCATATATTTTTTTATACTGAGGCTCTATGTCCTGCAAGGTTAATCCATACTTTTGTGCACATATCCGTAAGGCAGCTTCATTTGCACTCCCTTTAACCAACCATTTCTTTTTATGTTCATGCCACTCAAGCACAGACCTATCAAGAAGCACTGCTGCCTCCATCATTATATGTAGTGCTTTATGGTTTCCCTCGGCCTGAGTTGTTATTGGATTGCTGTTATGCGTTATGCACCCTTTTTGATGATAGCCAATACCGGTAACTGCATATTTATGAGTTTCTGTTTGAAGCGCTACTACCATTAATTCATTTTTTGTAAGAGTTCCTGTTTTATCAATAAGTGCAACTTGAGCACGACCTAATGCTTCAATAGCCTGTAATCGCTTAGGAACCAATTTATGGCGAGCCATTACATAAGCGCCACTGACCAAGATAATGGTCATAATAACTGGAAGCCCTTGAGGAACCACACACATAAAAAGCGCAATTAAAGCTGCTAAAAGTTCAGGAAATGGTTTACCTGCAAGAATACCGATAATAAAAAGGCTCACGCAAATAAAAACAATGAGCCATAAAACAAATTTTAAAACAAGTGAGAGGTCCCGTTGCAATGGCATTTGGTGAGAAAAAACCTCAACATCAGCTGAATACTTTCGTCCTTCACTATGAGCCCCAGTTGCAATCACAACAGCACGAGCATAGCCAGTTACTAAATAGGAACCACAAAAAAGCATATTTGATTGCTCAGTAATCTCACAATCATCTAGCAAGGGCTCACCTTGCTTAACTACAGCTTGTGATTCACCTGTTAAAACAGCCTCATCTACGGTCAATCCATAACTTTCTAAAATACGTGCATCAGCAGGAACATGCTCTCCTTCTTGAAGAATAAGAATATCTCCAGGTACGAGCTCTTGATTACTTAAAAGAATCTTTATTCCTTCACGGACCACTATCGATTGTTGTTTTTTGAATGATTGTAATTGATCTACCATAGAAGCAATGCGACGCTCTTGAAAGGTCCCAATAGTTGCATTTAATAGAATAATCCCAATGATAATAAAGGTATCAAAAGGATCTCCTGCAAAAAAAATAACGACCGAAGCTGCTGCAAGCAAAAGAACAAGAGGCTCACAGAGTGCACTAAAAAAAGTAGTCATGCATGAGAATGGTTTTGCTATGCGCGTTATATTTGCTCCATACTTCGCTAGTCTTGCTTTAGCTTCCTGATTACTTAACCCTTGCTTTTGATCTGTTTGCCAAAATGCAAGAACTTCTTCTTTAGATTTTCTATACCACTTCATAAAACTCTCTCTTCTTTTTAAAAGAATATCTTTTCACAATCCTTAAAGAAAAATAACACTAGCAAATCAACCATCTGTTAAACTTTTGATTCCAGGAAGCACTCTACTTAATCAATTTGCCTTGCATAGCCATAAGATTTGTATCATGGAATGGATAATCTGCAAAAAGAACAGCCTTCAATCCGTCTATTCCTATCTTTGTATCAGAAGGATCTTCTTTCCTTTTCTTTAACGCATGTGATATATCTTTAGAAGCAATTGGCCTCTCAGGACTACCTAACACACTCTTAATAAATTCTTGTGGATAAAAATCTTCTTCTGTGTAAACAGCATCCAGTGATCTATGAATTTCATCTTTTTTAAGATACTTAAGAAGGCTTCTTTCGCCGAGATAAAAAACTCTTTTAAAAATAAACGGTTGTCTTAAAATGGAAATAAGAGCTTGATTAATAATCTCAGCAAAAGAAGAATAACTTACATATTCATTTGTCCCCACACCAACACCATCCCTTGCTGAAAACGCACTCATACGAATAAAAATAAAAAGCTTAGAACTAGTAGGATAAAAATATCCCTTCAAATGTTCTGTTTTAAACTCATTACGATCTTTATTTTTTTCAATAACTAGCGGAATATTTTCCCAAAAATAAACGTCTAGTACTCGTTCATTTTCTTTTATCTTTGGCAGAGTTTGCATATTTTTATGAAAATCGCGAATATCACTATTCTCATGCATGTTTGGCCAATGTAAAACCACTACTGCTCTTTTTTGATCGCTAGATTGATAAGCAACTTGTCGCCAAAGGGCAGGGTCATAAATCAACTCTATGTTAAAATTCTCTTTCATAGGTGATTCAGCAGAATAACTAGCGCTAAAAAAGATCGCTAATAAAAATACAGATTTTTTAAACAACATTGATACTTTTCCCATTAAAGATTACTACTTCCCTTTTTGAAAAATATCTCATGATAGCGATTTTATGATTTTTTCTGTGTATCTAAGCCCAAGATAATCTAGAACCAAACTCATTGTTGTTTTTTCTATAAAAACGCCACGGGAAGCAGGATAGCATACTATTTGCACTAAGGCATTTTTTAAAAAATTCTCTGAAAAAGTACATTCTATTATCACCTCTTGCCAAGAATTAATGTCTTTAAATGAGGCAAGCGGCAAACGGGCAATAATAATTTTTTTATCAAAAGCCTCAAGAATCAGTTCTCCTTTAAGTTCCGCTATGATCTCTAAAAAAAGCACTGAATCATCTTCAAAGTTGCCATACAAAGAGATCATTTTTTCAACATAAAACTGCGGGGCGGAAATTAAAAGACCTCCTGCAACAAGCCTTATTACTCCAATAACAAGAATAGTAACTAAAGAAAATAAAGATGCTTTTACTGGCCATGAAAGATCGAAAAATGAATAGCCTTCTTGATATAAAAAAATGCTTTCAATGGCTACAAAAATAAGTGCGTACAATAACAGCGTTATAAGTATCAATCTGATATCAAATAAGTATTGTGATTTTGTACGTAAAATTCGACTTACAAAGGATATAGAATAAAAAAGATAGGCAAAAAGAGTAATCGAAATGCACAACACTGCAGACAAGAGAATAAAGGACGCTGTCATAAAAAACCTTCAACAAAAACTATATGGACTATCATTAGTCTTATCGAAATAATGTTTATGTCTAGCAAGCTTAAAAAAAACACAAAGAGAAGGCCGGGAAATGGATTCCCGGCTTATTTAATAATTTTTTATTTGGGGACAACTTTCTTTAAGAAGCTGGCCTGCTATTCATTATTCATTTTCTTCAAAAATGAATAATGAATGGTGGAGGCGATGGGAATCGAACCCATGTCCGAACTACCGTAATTCGCAGACGCTACATGCTTGTTCCTTACTGATACTCACCACACTCTACTAAGGACAGGAAAAAATGAGTGAGCCAGGCTGGTATACACAAAACTTACGAGCCTAATAAACCTACGTAATGTGTTCTATCTTTGTAATACGTGACAGAAGGTCTGATAGACACGACTATCTGTCAAGAATCAATGAAGTTAAATTCTAACTAAGCGAAAGCCACGTTAGAAGAGTAAACCTCATTGTTTGTCATAAATGGTTTTGCATTTATAGTTTGCCCAATTTTTTAACGAGCGATCAGACAAAGCTCGGCATGCTCCCACGAACGTCAATAACACGTCGAAACCAGTACGCCCCCAAAAATTTCAAAGCTGAGCGCAGCGAAACCCTCCAATGATCTCTTCTGCCTCACATAATTACTGATTGTAACAGGCAATCGAACAAACTGTCAATTGGTAAAGCTTTATTGGAGCTTATTTTATTAGCGATAGCCTTTAAGCTCTTTATCTGTTTCACGCTTAATATCGCGTTCTTTTAAAAGATTCTTTTTGCCTGCAGCATTACGATGCTTACATAAACCAAGGTGCACTTTTACCAATCCACGCTCATTAAAATAAAGCTTGAGTGGAATAAGCGTAATCCCTTTACAAGAAACATCTCCCACGAGTTTTCGTAATTCTCGTTTCTTTACCAAGAGCTTACGGGTTCGTTTCGTATCGTCGTCATTTTTTACATATGCTTTTTCATATTGGGTGACATGGCAGTTTAAAAGAAAAAGCTCGCCTTTATGAAAGGTTGCAAAAGATCCAACTAAATTTACATGACCTGCTCGTATAGATTTTACTTCATCTCCACTTAAAACAATTCCAGCTTCCAAAGAATCGATAACATCGTAATCAAAAAAAGCTTTTTTATTTTGTGCAATTATTTTCATAGCCATTTATTCGCCCCCGCTCCTGCATTAATTCTTTTAAATAATGTATGCAGGAATGGATAAGCACCAAGTGCAACCGCTAATCCAACAATGTTTCCTCCAAGCATCCATGCCCAAAAAGAAACATCCTGCAATCCAATGTATTGATATAAATAACCATTAACAAAATGCATGAGTGAAGGATTTGTTGCTGCAACACTAAGCCCTAGCCATGTATGTAAAATTTTATAACCAACCCAATAACCACCCAACATCAAAGGAACCATTGTCCATGGATTGTTAAGGGTATAACTCACGATAATTAAAACAGGAATATTGAGTCCAAATATCCATCCTGCGGCCACCAACATAATAGTGTGCAGGCCTAAAAAAGGACTGATTGCTACGTACAGCGCTATTGATACTGCTAGCGCTAACTTTTTAGGAGAGCGTTCATAGAGAAGAAGCCGTTTAGCGTGACGAGAAATAAAATGACGCATTTTAAACCCTCGATCCATCCTGTTTTTGAAAATTTATCACCTGTTAAGTATAGTGTAACAGGTGCCCCTGTAGGGGACAAGGTATAT
>CANNBR010000024.1 GCA_947502805.1 bacterium | reverse complement strand
CCTGATTAAGGTCTCTTTCTTGAGGCCCCAAGTCCGCAGGAACTGGGCCGAGTTTGTGCCGTAAAAAGCGATCGAACCGCAGGTTTGTGCCCTAGATTCCAAAGGGATAGGCAAGTATCCCGTTTGGTGCCGCGCGCAGAGCGCACTAGAAGGCTAAGATAGTGAAAGAATAAAGGTTCTTGCGCAGTTCTCTTTAACAAATGCTCCGCATCTTTATGCAACTGAGAATTTGGTCCACTCTAGCGGATCGATCGCTATATCCTTAATTCTCATTTCCCAGTGCAAATGATAGCCATCCGCATAACCAGTTTTACCTAATTTTCCTACAGGGTTGCCCTTTTTAATTGTCTGCCCAATCTCAAGATCGTCAGCAAAAGAGTCAAGATGAAACAGTAGCGAAATTATTCCACACCCATGATCAATAGCAACTGTGTTACCGCTATAACCATAGCGCTCCTTAACAATCACCACACCATCTTGTGGCGCCCAAATAATGCTACGTGGATGATTTGCTATATCTATTGCTTTGTGAGCATAGCGACCACGTTGTGGAGTTGTGCGAATATTTCCAAATTCTGTAGTGATGCGAATAATATCAGTTGGTGCACAAAATTGTCCCTGCCATAATTTTTTATGAGGAGATTTTTGTGCTAACTCAGCCAATTGATCATTGAGTAATTGCTGTGAATGACCCAACTCTTTTTCCTTCGCAACATACTCAGCAGTCGCTGAACCTACAGGCACTGATAAATTGCCCTTTTTAAAAGGAAAAGGGATCACTTGCACTTTACCTTCTAGTGTGACCACGTTTTCAACTTGATCAATACAATTAACTGTAAACAAATATTCATTGGGCGTTTCTTCACAATCAATAGGAACGAATGCCTCATAAACCAATGAACCTTCTTTTTCTGGAACACAGTCAAATTCTTTACTAAAGGCATGAACCTTTGCCTCTTTTAATGGCTTACTTGTTTGAAATTGCAATGTTAAAGTTCTGCCCTGAAATACTTTTAAATCTGTAACAGAACGCACAAATGCTGCCTGTAAATGTGTATTGTCAACATTAAACTGACACTCTTTGCAAGCTTCATTTTTATGGAATGTACCATCAATCAACTTCACCTTAAGATCATGCTTACCATTTGTTAAAGTACGCGTGTTAATAGTAAACGGATGCTCGAAAGAAGATTTACCCAATGAAAAATTGTAAATCAAAGGAGTTTCATCCAAAAATACTGAAATTTTACCAACCTTATAAGGATGGCTTCCATTCACCACGCAAGAAATATCCCCTGCATAATATCCACCATTAACAATTCCTGAAAGAATTACCTCTGGGCTTTTTTTATCAAAGAAATAATGATACGTATTTTTTCCAACCCATCCACAAAGACCAAGGGCAAGAACCCATCCAAAAAACTGTAATTTTTTCATAAATTCCTCTTTACCAAATGCACATTTTATTGACTTTAATTATAAGAATGAAGCATACATAAAAAACTGATTTATTAATAGAGCAACCAAAACAAAAAGGACGCTGAAACCATGAATAAGAGAGCTTATTTAGCGAACCTTTTCATCATCGTAATGATACTGCCAGTAATAATACTCGCAAATTCTGCAACACTAGCAAACACAATAGTTGATGCAACCGTTCCATGGGCAAGCACCTTTGCAGGAATAAATGCTCCCGTTATTCCTCAACAGCCACTTGTTCCTTCAGGACCATTTCAACCAGCACCACAACCTTCGTCACTACAAAACCAACAGCAAACCAATAATCCTTTTACTGCTACTACTGATGTAGTTCCCGTTCAAGCAGCACAAGCAACGGCCAGATCAATTACCCAAATTTTAACAAGCCCTAATACTCCTCTTTCTCAAAAAATAAATGGCATGTTTACAAGTAATACAACCATTGGTGGACAACCAATGAAAGTAACTCCTCAAACAAAATATCGTATTCCTCTTGCAGCACAAACTTTATCTAAATTAAACAACATCAGCTTTACTCAAGGGCACACACAAGTAAACCACCCAAAAACATTGTTTCCTGACAATGATGCTCTTGCGCAAGCCTATAACAATTTTATGAATGCCTTGAAAGATGTCCCTAGTTTTTTCCCCCTTTTTAGAAAAATTCACATTACAGCGCTACACCAAATCTACCTGCATCTTGTCGGTGTTTACACATCACTTAATATGACCCATATGGATGATTTAAAAACATACATGGCAACTGAAAAAAAATATGCGCTCAATAAGAAAACGCTCATCATTAATCACCTCATTAATATTGTTATGGCTCAACTTAACCAATCGCTGCGAGCACTCATACCAGGACTGCCTGAAAACTATGCCATCTCTACCGGAATGGGATGCATACAAGCAGACAAGGTCAGTGATCCTGACATGCTTGTTTTAGATATAGAAAAATATGTACTTACCACTCTTGGGATAGAACAGATAACAGCATCACAAACTTCTCAAGCATACCTAGGGGTACGTCGTTATATGACTCTTGCAGGAATACAAACAAGCCCCGATCTTGAAACAGCTCTTACTCATTTAAATTCAACACCCTTTTCGTTAAAAAATTTAACAAAAGAACAAGCGACTCTTCTTTCTGACACCATGTACAAAATTCTTGCTTATCTTAATCAAGATCAAAACCTTAAAAACCTCGATGTCATTATCGGATTTTTAAAAGGAGAAAATTCACAAGCAGCTACTAGTCAAGAAGTTGCACAACTTGCACAACTCATTACAGAATTTTCTTATGAAAAATTACTTATGGAAGAAATTGCATTTACAAAAATGCTTAATCAGCTTCTTGGTGATGGAAATACGATAAGCACAAATATTTTACCGCAAGAATTTATCACCTGCATCAAAAACATTATCAGCTGGACCCTAAAAGAGTCTGCAAAGGATCTCTCAAAAAAGGGCATTATCATTCTTGATGTATTAGGAACGCTTAATCCAACCTATCAAATACTATCTCCTTCTCAAGCAGTAAAACTCAAAGCTCTCGCCATTCGAATGCTTGGATCTAAAACAACCCCCCCTGTACTTCTAGAAAACATTTCAGACACTAATCGTGCATTACTTGCTTATGGTCTTTGGACTACTAGTAATAATGCAGAAAGTTCTCTGTCTGTATCAGAAAGAGCAACAGCACAGTCAATTTCTATTCCCTTAAAAGGACATGCTCTCAGCATTGAAGGGCTTACACAAGAACAACAAATAGTTCTGGAAAAGGCTTTACTTGAATATAGTACCTATGTTTTAAAACTAGATGGTGATAAAACAATCGCAAGACTTAATATTCCTACTGCTCCAGGGGAAAATACACCCCTTCAAAATGCTTTTTCCCTACTTTCATCTCCAAATTTTACGGCACTTAATAAACTCACCACAGAAGAACAACTTATCATTATGAAGCAATTTCAAACTACGAATCAATTCGTTGAATCATTACTTGAAATAAGTAAAATAGAAGATGGTCCCGTTCAATATCTTTTTTCTCAAAAAAGTAGTTATCGGACAGCATTTTTAAAAAACATTACTATTAATAAATTTCTCTGCTTAATGAATATTAATGAACTTCTGAAAAAGCACCCCATACTTTCATTCAACACATTTGTCGAGATGAGACCATACGGAGAAGATTTGACAATGGATCCCCTTAAAGCACTTCGCGAACTCTTTAAAATCTCTACCCATCAATCAACTTCAAAAGAAAAAAAACCTCACAACACATCATACACTGACGTTCTACTACACCTTCAAAAAGATCACGTTCAAAATGAAACTACTGCAGCATTTGTAAAAACTATCAGCGATAGCGATGCTCTTGCTTATCGAATACTGTTCCCCCTTCTTAACAAACCAAACTTTTCTTTTAGTAAAATTGACCCAGCAACAAGTACCGCACTTGCAAACACTCTTACTGCTTACAAAAAAGCAATGGCTCAAAATAAATCGGTCAAATATACCCGCACAGCAAATAATAACGACCCTACTCAACATGCATTAGAAACTCTTGCCGACTTTATTTCCTATAGCCAACAATTTCATAGCAAGCGCACGTCTTTTTTATGGGTACTTAAAGAATATCTCGTCTTCTTTAATCTCTATGCACAAACCTTACAAAATGTATCAACTGACCCAAGTAACCCTTCCTATTCAGGACTCACTCAATTTGCAGACTATGCAAAAAACATTCAAAAGGAACTCGCATACGAAAGCGCTTCAAAAGAAGGTATTGCCTCCTTGCTTCAAAAAGCAAACCCACCTTTGTTCTTTTATGATAAAAATACCTTTAGAGGAATTCGATTACTCCCTAAACTTGCAATGGAAATTGAAAACAGCGCGACTCCCATTTCTATTGCTCCCTTTCCTACCTTTGGCATCGAGCAAGCAAGTTCTGTAACGGGAACCGCTATCGATCCTCTTAATGGAAAAACAGTATCCAACTCTGCCTCTCTTGGCTCCTTTTCTTATCAAAAATTCTTCTTTTTACAGGCTCCTGATTCAGTGACGGAAATAACAGGAACGCTTCCTGCATGGATAAAAAAAACAACTGCTCCTTCTACCAACAGTGCTGGAACAACAACACTGTATGAACCTAATAACATCCCTGCTGATGGAATAACCGGTTTTTATATGAACATTCCTATCTTTGCTACAGATCCAGCAAAAAAAGGGTCGATGCTTATTCGTTTATTTGAACAACCAATTATTGCACAGCCAGCCTGGCTTAATAAATCAGGTACTGGAGCAAAAACACCAAAAAGTGGCGTTATCCCAGCTGATTCTGCTGGAGTTATTACCTTACTCCGTGGTTGCTTAGGAGACTTCCAATCACTACTTGCTCTCAATATTTTTGACCCCTGCCTTACAATCATTTTCAGTTCAGCTCTCGCACTTTCAGATAACAATCTTGATGTGCAAACAAGCACCAGCCTTGTTCAAGACAAAAAAGGAAAATGTGCTGCTTATATAAAAGAAAAACAAGCACTCGTTAAATTTCAAGGAGATCCTAAAGCAACGGTGAATTCAAATGTACTTGGAGGATCTTCACAATCACAAGGAGGGTCTATTCTCCTTGCTACAAACTCTCTTAACAATGCCGAGCCTGCACAAAATAATGCCACAACAGGAGCATCACAATGATAAAAAAATTACTTTTCATTTCTCTTTTATGCCTTCGTCTTTCAGCAACTACTCCAGCTCATCATGATGCGCAGCGGCTAGCCAAACAGATATTTGGAACGACAGGAGTAAACCTTTCATTAGTGTCATTCCAATTTGTAGAAGACCTTTTGTATCGCATAGCTACCAGCACCCCCTACCAACAACGATGCGCCTGTAAAAAAGCGGCCACTGTTTTAACGCAAGAAATAGAAAAACGAGAAACTTCTCTTGCGGCGGTAGATACAGAAACAAAACAACACATTGAACACAACCTTGCCATCCTCACCATTCAAAAAGACCATTACGAACGGGTAGCTCGCCTCTTAAAAAAAGAGATCACAATAATTCAAAAAATTATTGGATGGATCAAGAATGCCAGCGCTCGTTGCATAGCTTTTGTTCTTTCACCTTTTAAAAAATACACCACCCCCATTCAAAAACTAACTAATGATCTGGTTATGTATACGGAAATAGAACGTAACGAAATACTTACCGACCACAAAAAAACCCTTCGCTTATTGGTTTGCCAAAATAAATATCATGTTCCGCTCATCATTCGCTTCTGGGATTACCCTCGCCACCGACACCGCTTATTAAATGGAGTGAAAAAGTTTCAAAGCTCTGCGCTACCACAAGCCCTAGAAGTTATTAGTGAAGCTGCTCTAGAAGCTGGAGAACAAATAGCTGCTGAAACAGCAGAGGCGGGGGCGGCAGGAGTGGTGGGTGGAGTCGTTGCAGAGGCTGGTGAAGAATCACTTGATGCAGCATTAGAAGCGACTGCCAAATCCTTTGAAGATGCTTTGCAAAGGCTTATTGAAGAAACTACTGAATCTCTAACAGCAGAAGCTGATGCAGCAAGCCCAGAAGTAGCTCAAGCAGTTACCGAGGGTCTGGAAACTTCAGCTCCTACTGCTGCTGGATTACCTGGAGTTGAAAGTTCAGAAGAAGCTATCGCAGAAGCTGGTGAATATATAGACATTGATAATGATTTTGGTATTCCAGGTGAAGGCATGGAAAATGCAGAACAAACTGGTGAAAATGCTGCTTCAACGAACGTCACAGAAACAGGGGACCAAAGAATAAACACATTTAAAGAAGAAGGAGGTGCAGAAGAAGAAGTGGCAACAAACACAAGTAAAAAACTAACTAAGGCAGAAAAAGCTGCTGCCAAAGCCGCAAAAAAAGCTGCCGAAAAAGCTGCAAAAGTTGCCGCAAAAGAAACAGCAAAAGTTGCAAAAGCTGCCGAAAAAGTTGCGCAACAAGCAGAAAGGGCGGCACAACAAGCTGCAAATAATGTCAGTAAGGCTGAAGGAAATCTAGCTAAAGCACGAGCAACTTGGCGCATAAATGGAGATTCTAATGCCGTAAAAGAAGCATCCCAAGAATTAGATACAGCAAAAGAGACAGCCGCAATAACTAGAAAAACTGCCGATGAAGCAAAAGAAGCTGCCGACGAAGCAAAAGAAGCTGCCGAAACAGCAAGAGTAGCTGCTGGTATAAAAACGTGGACAGAAAAAGGAACGGAGTTTGCAAAATCAATTGTAGACCTAGTACTTCAAATGGAAGTTTCCATGGGAGCCCAAATGGTTGCAGCCTGGCAAAGTGCCGCTGATGCGCTCGTTTTTGCAAGCCTTTCTCAACAACGAACTATGTTGATGACAAAGCTTAATCAGTTTTTCTCTCAACTTGCATTCCAACAAACAAATATTCTTGCAAAAATTAATGCCAACTTTTCTGCTCAAATAGCGGTCATTGCTTCTCAGCTTTGTTTTCAAACTACCTCAAGCGGTGCCGTTGTTATGAGCGGGCTTCTCCCTTCTCTTTTTGCAGTAGAACAAAGTTTTGTAACACAAGCGCTTGTTACAGCCACCGTAAAAAGCATCTTTATCTTGAACCCTATGCCTGATGATCAACTTTTTTACGAATCTCCAATGGCAGCACAACAACTCATTTTTTCACACACCCCTTTTAAATCAAATGGCCTTTCAAATAGTTGGTACAATCCTTATCGATCAGGCAACTGGCAATTTTGTTCCTCTGATTATTCAGGAACCATGCAAAACCCCGTAACAAGCTTTGTTCAATACGGCGCACAACCTTTTGCCAGCACCACCTATCCACAGGGTGATCCAACACTTGCTGTGCAAAATAGTATTTTTACCGAACACATCCCGCCAGCTCAATACAATACCCAATCAGTTGAATCATATACCATAAGCGTTGCAGTCACCCTTTTAAGCGAACCTTACGAACCATTCATGATGGGAATACTATTTAATGGTGCTCGTTGGATATCAGGAGTTCTTGATCTTCATCACCAGCACAGACTCTTCTGCATTTATTCATTACCTGGGCAAAAACCGGGAACCTATAATGTAGGATTTGCAGAAACGTTCTATCAAAATCAAGGGCAAATGAACCAAACGCAAGATCAATTGAGTGATCAAAATATTGCAGGCCTTAATGCTATCTGGCCCGCTTACCAAATTCTTTCACCGAACATTGATGCTCTTGCTGCCATGGCAAAAAGCAATGCCGCACATCCCATTACCAATCCTATCGCAACTATACCAGCTCTGCCTTTAGGAACTCCTTATATTTTTACCATAGAAACACAACCAAACCAGGTAACCCTTACCATCAGCACCTCAGATGGAAAAATACTTTATCCAGCAGGAGAAACAGCAAGTAGCCTAAAAACTGAACTTTCATTACCAAATCAAATTCAAAACTTAAATGGGCTTACGTTTCTCTACCATAATATCGGATTTACAGCCCCCGGATGCTCAGCTCAGTTCTGCATTAAAAAACCAACTGCTCTTTGTTTTTCTGAATCGCAAATAAAAACTATTCAAGCCTCTCTTGATAAAGGAACGTCATGAACATGAGACAGTTTTTTTTCATCGCTCTTGCAGCGATAAGCAGTTCTAACACCTCTGCTGCCTCTGCCCTACTTGCAAAAATGGAACAAGAAAATGATATTCAAAAAAAAATCGATCTCTTTTTTTCTGTTTTTCCAGATCCTGCAACTACCTACCCAGCTCTCACTCAAGTAGATAAGACAGTAACACAAATGTTTGACCATACGTTAGGGCTACCAGAAACACTTCTGCGGCCTTTACGTAGATTTTATACCTACCTTAAACAACGTGCCGTCAATGAACACCTTGCAACTGTAATAGTACAAGAAGGGAAAAAACAAATTTCACTTCTTTTTGCTCTTGGTAATGCAACTGAACAACTTCACATTGCACAATTTCACAAAGATACAGAGTCGATCTCTACCTGGACCAACCGCATTGCAACGCTTACTAAACAAAAACAAGAAGAAGTTTCCAAACTTGGACCAAACATCGTTGACCTTTGTAGAAAAACAAAAGAATGGCAAAACCATCTTAAAATTTTTCTCACCAACTCATTTTCTTACGAATATCAATTACTAGGAAATATCAATCAAGATGAAATAAAAATGTTCACTTCTATCCCGAAATTTGAAACAGCCTATTACAGTGATATGTATGCAAGATTGCGTAATGATTCTGAATATGTTCGTGTTTTTCTTGTTATGAGCAGCATTTTACGCCAACGAGTAAAAATTCAATGTGTTGATTGGAAAGATCTTACCGATCTAGACCTTTACGATGAAATAGAAAAATTCAAAAAAACAGACTTTTATATTTTTGCAAAACAGTTTGAAACAATTTCTTCACAAACTGTCACCACCCCTTTACAACACTTTTCTCTTAAAGGATCTTTAGTATCGCCAGGCTATACAGACTACCTCACCTGTATCCAAGGCCAGGGAGAGCCCCCTGTTGTTTCCGCAACACAAGGTATGGACGCCCTTTTTTCTATAAAAAATAACGCTCCCTCATTAACCTCTATGGGATCTTTTCTACTTAAAGAAGGAATAATCACTCCTCAAAAAGGTGCGCCTTATCAAGGACTTATTCGTAGAGAAAATTTTGACAAACTTTTTGATGAAAACATTGATGGAAGAGGGCACATTCCTTCTGCTCTTTTTATGGAGCTTCTTTCTTTTAATGCGATTAATTTATTGAATCAAAATAATTCCTACTTATTCAATCAAGCGAACCTTGCAGATACGATGCAACGGCTCAATCAACTCCAAAACACACCATCAAAAGCTCTTTCTTCTTTTCCCAACGTAATTTTCTACAAACCAGAAGACCAACTCTTTCTTGAAGATATTAATGCTCTTACGGCAGAAGTTATCACACCTACTTCAGTGGGAGCAGCACAACCTGCCGGTTGTGGTCATGATGTTTCCAATTTTTTTCATGGAGATTATGATCATGATATTGATCATGCTATTGATCATGCTTTTCAACCTGTTACCAATTTTGTTCATGGAGATTATGATCATGCTATTGATCATTTTATGAAGGATAATCTTGGAAGGATTGTGGCGATCGGCGCCACAGCAATATTTGCTCCTTACCTTTTACCTGCAGTGATACCAATCATGGTTACAAACAATTCAGTTGGAAATGCTTCTGCAGCTATTATTAGAACTGCCACTATGGCTGCTGGTGAAGATTTTGCTAGCATGGTGGATAAAATCTATAACATTACCATAGAAGCAGCAAAAGCGGTCTGGCACTGTGTAAAAGCAGTAGGCCTTGACTTAGGTGATATGACTGTTGATTTTGCTGAAGGTAATTTTACAGGAGGTTTTGATCAAATTGATGACGCTTTAAATGCTACTCTCACCGGAATAGAAGTGGTTGGTTCTGATGTGGGAAATGCAGCCATGGCCCTTGTAAATGGAATTGCTAAAGTTGCAACAGATGTGGTGAGTATCGGTGCTTCAATTCTAGGAACAGTTGTTGCAACTATTACACAAGACCCTCAACTAGGAACTGACCTTACTGGCACTATTGATTCTGTAGCAAACATCGCAATAGATGCAATAGCAGATTCAACTGACATGATAATTCAAGCAACTGTAGACGAAGTCGTACTAAGCTTAGAAGCAGTGACACTTCTTACAAAAATAATTGTAGACGTTGTAGGAGATTTTGTTACAGGAAACTTTAAAAATATTGGAAATTCTATCATCGATCCTATGAACGAGTTTTTAAAAGATACTGTATCAGCAATTCTTGGCATGATAAGTTTAACAGGTAAATTTATCAGTGATGCACTCAAAAACATTATGATTTCCGTAGCCTATTTAACTGCAACCCTTACCGATTGCATTGATATCGTTGCTTCAAGCCTTACAGCCTTCGGTGTTTTACTTGCTACAAGGAGTCTTGAAAAGGCCAAAGAGGAATATGAATCTACCATGGCAACAATGGCCAAACATCGCCGTCTTATTTCTGCCA
Organism: bacterium; assembly: GCA_947502805.1. GTDB lineage: Bacteria > Babelota > Babeliae > Babelales > CAIQNR01 > CANNBR01. The sequence continues at coordinate 1,303 of CANNBR010000024.1, read as the reverse complement.
TTGTTGGACTTGTCCTTATGGTTGCTGTAACTGTGGTAACTGGTGGAGCTGGCCTCTTACCGTGTCTCTTAATGGCTGGGATGATGATTCCCTCCATTATAGGTGCCAATCAACAGGATATGGATGCAAATGCAGAACTGGAAAAACAAGAAGCTTTTCTTGCTTCTTTTAGAGGATATGTTCAGCAGTGCGGCCCAGCACAAGCTGCTCTTCAGAAAAATCTTCTTTCAGAAACAGGATTGCGGCTTGAGGAACAAGCATACAATGCTGACAGAGGATTGGTGTACTACCAAAATTATGTCAACAACTCACTCAATACTACACGAGCAGTACAGGCCTATCAGACAAGCTCTTTCTATGATACTTTAAGCACGCCAGATATCACTAACTACCCTCCAAATGGGGTACTTCCTGCTGATCCTGGTTATTCTTACGGCATACAAACTAACCGTATGGATCTTAATCCCTCACAAGGTTTTAGAGTGTATAACTCACAACGAGGAACCTTTGCTCAAGAAATTGCTACTCTTCCTGCCCCTCTTGTAACCAGTGAACAAAGTAATAACTCATTTTCTGCCCCTGCTACTTCATCTACTTTAACCCAACATTTTATTACTCAAAAAGATTTATGTAATTTTACAACCAACAACAAAACGGTCACCGTCCGTTGGCGCGTTATTTATGAAACTCAAGGGGACTTTTACATTGGTATCTATCTCAATAAAAATTATCTCAATACCAACTTCTTAAATTTCTTGAATTCAAACTTTGAAAATATAGCCCAAAATGCTAGCTCTTATGATGAAAAAACATTTAATAATGCCTGGCTCCCTCTAAAAACTTTCAATACCTACTTGTACAGCTTTGACCATCTGGCTCAAGCTTTTGTCTGTTATAGAAATCAAGATACTCAAAATATTCCTGCCCTTGGCATCTACCAACATCTAGGAAAAGGCTTTCTTTCTGCCAAAAACCAACCTTCTCAAGCCTCATGGTTTAAACGAGGAACCTGGTACATCATGACTGCAACAGCTACTGACACCCAAATCACTGTTGCCTTTAGCCAAGAAGATAATCCTGCTATCAAATGGTCTTCTTCAGCCCCTCTTCAACCACTTGCACAACATGACATTATTCCTTACGATACTCTCATGGCAAAACTACAGTATAGCCCTCAACAACAGTTTACTGGATCATTCGGCATCATCACTTCTGGTGCTGCTGTTGAATACGAAATACTCACACCACAACAAGTAGTTACTCAAACTTCACAACGAAAAATGTCTAACCTTTCAGTTGCCTC
>CANNBR010000023.1 GCA_947502805.1 bacterium | reverse complement strand
GTTGTACATTGTAAAGTGAAGCAATAGAAGGAGTAGCTGATCCGAGCACTATGGGGATTTGGTACTGTTGTGCGCGCAACAAAGCGGCATGTTTTGTGTTTATTTTAGGATGTTTTTTTTCCTGAAAACCAACTTCATGTTCTTCATCGATAATAATCAGACCTAAGTTTGAACAGGGGGCAAGTATAGGAAGATGCACTCCAATAATAAGTACCGGTTGATTCTGCATAAGATGTTGCCAGAGCAGTTTTTTTTGTTTTGGTGTTACTGCTGAGTGAAAGGCAAATACAGGAATGTCATCAGAAAGCTGTTCTTTTAAAATACGTTCAAATTGTACCGCAAGGGATACTTCGGGCAACAACAGCATTGTTGTTTTTTTAAGTGAAAATGCATGAGTGATAAGCGCTTTATACACTTCTGTTTTACCTGATCCTGTTACTCCATGAATAAGATTAGGGCTATAGGTAGGGTTGGTAATGGCTGGTTTTAATGCGTCAACAATTGCCTGCTGATCTTGAGTTAACGTGACAGCTTTTTTTGGTACAGCCGGTTCTTCTAAAAAGAAAAGCTCAGTACGTTCCTTCTCATGTAAGAAACTTTGCATTCGTTTAATAAAATGTACTTCGTCAACAAGATTATGAGCGCCTAGTTGTTTTAGGTAGGAAAGATAGTGAGCATCTTGGGGGAATGGTTCGATGTAACAAGCTTCTTTGAGAGCGAATGGAGTGTCTGGTTTTTCATCATAAACTCGCAACACTAAAGCAGGCACCCGAGCTGCACGCAGAGGTACTCTGACGAGCGTTCCTGGCAGTAGGTTCTGCCAGTGTTCGGGTACTCGATAGGTCAGTGGTTTTGAAAAACCGGAGATAAGCTTAACGTCTATAAACATGCTTTGAGTATAGCATACCCACTGTTTATTCTTGTTTCTTTTTCACTTTTTATTTTTTGTTCTTTATGCACATATCGGTATAGCCAACATGTTTGCCAGAATTGCATCTAGTACCTAGTGGACATTCTTTTGCTTTTGTTTGGGAAGATTTTCCATGAATGCCATGATCTTGTTCAGTGGCATGATGTTTTGGGTTAGTTCCTTCATGTTTGACTTCTGATTTACAAGTTTCAGGAACAAAAGGACATTTAAGGAGATCTAAGCAGAAGCATTTTTGTGGTTTCATGTGAGTGCCTTTTTCATTAAAGGGATTGTTAAAATACAATACATTTCCTATCAGAAAAAGAGGTATCTGCGCAAGAATCTTTATTCTTACAATCTTCACGTCGTCCCCAACGATAGAAGGCGATCATATGCGCAGCATAGTGGTTGCCGACTGAGTGTCGGGGATCCATGAGTAATGAAAAAGTCCCTTTTTAAATATGTTTTTTGAACAAGACGTAAGTACGCCCTCTGCGCGCACCACCAAACAGGTTGCTTCCATCCTTCGCATAAAGCTTCCAACCTTCGCATAAAGCTTCGGTGGACACAGTCGGGGGACGGGCTACCCAACCTGTTTGGAAACAAGGGTGCAATCCTGCGGCTTGATCGCTGGGTCGGCCCCAAACCACCACCTTCGATGCTTTTATCGGGGGCTTGGGTTCTCTAACCACGCCCCTTGGGCGATGGTCTTCGTGGGCTCCTAATAAGGAAAAGTTCCACACTAGACCTTTTCGGGTCAACCGAAGCCGATAGGCGAGTGTTAGAGCCGCAGGTCGTTAGCTTTAAAACTGCAGGTTTTTGCACGGGTTTTTAGGGTGTGTGCAAGCACATCCTAAATGCATGCCCGCATAGGGCAACAGAAAAGTAAGATATTGAAAGAATAAAGGTTCTTGCGCCCATCGTCGCACGCCCGCATAGGGCAACAGAAAAGTAAGATATTGAAAGAATAAAGGTTCTTGCGCAAATATATTCTTCTTTAAATAAGCACATTTGGGATAAACACCTTTTGCTAAAGGTGCTCATAGTCGTTATTATGAGAGTAGATACGTTCTTTAGTTAAGGTTATTTATCATGAAAAATTCTATCAAAAAAGCACTAATTTTTACGCTCTATGCCTCTCAAATTCTGGCTTATGCTCAAACGGCCCAGCCTTCTTTAATGAATAATGCGCTTCCGGCTCGTTTAGTTTCTAAAGCTGCTGCAGTACAACAGTACAAAATTCCCAAATTCGATATAATTAAACCTCTATTTTCCGCTTCTTTGGCACTTGAATATACCCCTGTAGAAAAAATAAATACTCTGCACGAAAAACGCATTGATAAAGATATTGCTTATGGTGTGTACATGATTGAAAACATTCGTGGTGGCAATAATCGTCGTGCGTATCCTTGTCAGGATCGTGTGTTTGCAGGAACCATGCTTGGTAAAACAATGTTTGCAGTATGTGATGGCCATGGAGATAAAGGTGATCTTGTTGCACAAGATGCGGCAGAACATTTTCCTTTGGAAGTTTTTAAACATAAAGAAATTAAATATGGCTTAATAGCCGCTTGTAAAAAGCTACAGGAAAAATATAAACACACAGCTAATGCTCAGCAATCAGGAACAACATTGGTTGCAGGAGTATTGCAAGATAATGTGTTAACAGTAGCTAATGTTGGCGATTCTCGTTTGATTGTTATTCGGCCATCACGACAAAGCATCCCTTTTTCAACGGTGGATCATAAAGGGAAGTCGGGGGCTATGTTAGCATTAAGCCGTTCTCTTGGTGATATCGATATGCATAAATTATATGGTTTAAATGCAGAGCCTGATGTAACAAAAATCACTTTGGAAGAAAATGACATTATCGTTATCGCTTCTGATGGCTACTGGGACATGCTTACCAATAATGAAACCTATGATCTTATTATGGCTGGAATAAAAACTAATCTTGACTGTAAAGCACTAGCACAAAAATTGGCTGAAGCAACACGAGCTCGAAAGAGCAAAGACGATATTACCGTTGTCTGTGTGCGTTACAAAGCTCAATAGCTGTGTCATTCCGAATAAGGGAAGTTTACTGGTCGAATGGTAAGGAAATCTAAAAATACGAGGGGCGAACGCCCCTCTTTTTATTAGAGGTTAATTGTGTAAATAAAAATTAATGTTATTGGGAGCTTTCATCCTTTCGCATAAAGCTCCCAACTTCGCCTAAAACTATGGCGTGACTTCTGATCTTTTACTCAGAGTATTTCAACTTTCCCATTCCAGTTGATTGCTTTATCGACTGGATCCCCAACGTTCACTTTGTATCACTGGGGATGACGTCGTGTAGTGAAGGGGCTTATAAGACAAGTTTTTTTGATTGCTTTATCGATTAGTCGCTGGCGGCGTCTTTTTGCGAGAATAAAAATTTTTGGGTAAAAAAATAAGAGGAGCAAGAGCCCCTCTTATAACAATAATTAATTAAACCAATTTGCTACTAAACAGCAGATTATTCTGTATCAGAATCACCGTTGATAGAGTCTACTGTTTTGCGTGTGAAATGTTGTGTGTCAAGAGTAACAATGTCAGCAGCTACCGTTACAGGTAAAACTATTACTTCAGCTGGGTGACTATCATTAGATTTTGTCTTCTTTACTCTTGGTTTTTTGGCGGTTTTCGTTTTTGAATCAGAAGACTTTTCTTTTTTAGTAGATTCTTTCTTTTTCTCAGTTCTTTTTTCTTTCGCTTCTTTTTTTACTCGAGCTTTTTTTTCTGAAGCACTTTCTTCGCTTGATAAAGATTCATCTGAATTATCTTTTGTTCTTGCATAAGAAACGCCTGGAATAGCATCAGGTATTGTCATAGGAAGCGCTGTTGGATCCGCATCGGTTTGTCCCAATGTTAGTACTCCTGCTGTTCCTACAACCACATCTTCCACAACAACAAAAGGCCAAGGTGATTTAGGTTGGTGAACTCCACTATCTTTTTTAGCACATGCGTTAGTAAAAATAGTAAGTGTTAACAAAGCTATTCCTAATTTTTTATTCTTCATTCTACGTCTCCATCTATTTAGCTCTCTAAAATAAGAGCGGTTTATTAAGATAACTTTTATTTAGCTAACACAGCTAAACTATTCATCTTACTTATCTTCAGATTAACCGACTGGATCAGCAAAAAGCAATAGTATGAGTTTTGATACTGTGATTACTAAGCTTACGCTCGGCTTAAACTATTTTTTTAAACATGACTAGTTAGTATGTTTCTCTTTTACTCATTCTGTTTCCGTTTTATTTCTTGTTTCGGTGTTTCTACCGAAACTAATACTCCGTCTTTTTGAGTCACTTCAACCCAATAACCTCGATCTCGAATTACAGGAATCCACGCATTGTTTCTACATTGCTCATGAAGGTGAAGGCATCCTAGTTGTGATGGCACCTTGCGTACATCATTTTGTGCATCATCTTCGCAATAGCCGTAGTGACAACGATATTCTTGCCAGTCAGCAAGTTCTTTTTCTGTGTGACAGTTATCTATTTCACCTTTAAGGCGTTCTTTTTCTGAATAAATTTTTCCAAATTCATAACGGTTCCCGGCCTGACCTTGTAGGCGAAGTCCGGCGATTGCAATAAGGCTTGTCATAAGTAATTTTATTATTTTATTATTCATTCTACCTCCATCTTTAGTCCGCCATAGCCTGCAATGCGTAGCAGTGAATATATGACGGCTGGATGAGCTAAACTATTCATCCTATCTATCTTCAGATTAACTGACTGGATCGGCCAAAAGCAATAGTATGAGTTTTGATATTGTGATGACTAAGCTTACGCTCGGCTTAAAGTTTTTTTAGAAAATGGGCTAGCTGGTGTATTTTGCCACCTACGGTAAACTATAAAAAACTTATTTTAGAAAGGTGCCCCTATGAGCTTTGATATGAAAAAAAGCCTCTTTTTAATTGATGGATCATCATTTTTGTATCGAGCTTATTATGGGCTACAACCTCTTCATACCGCTGATGGCAAGCCTGTCCAGGCGGTCTATGGTTTTTGTCGCATGATCAAAAATCTTGTTGAAAAATTTGCACCTCAAAATATGGTGGTGGTGTGGGATAGTAAGGGTAAAACAAAGCGCCATGAAATTTATGAGGAATATAAGGCTACCCGTCAAGCTCCTCCCAGTGATCTATTTGAGCAAAAAGATTTGATACAAGAATTTGCGCAAATGATTGGGTTACATCAATTTTCACAAACAGGAGTTGAGGCTGATGACCTTATGTATTCGCTTGGATTGTGGTGGCAGGCTCAAGGTGGCACGGTAGTAGTGGTAACTTCTGATAAAGATATGGGGCAGATGCTTTCAGAGTCGGTCATGATTTATGATTCTTTTAAAGATGTTTTTATTAATGAGGCTGCTTTTCAAGAAAAAATGGGCTTTCCTGTTAAAAAGACTGCTTTCTATTTTGCACTGCTGGGAGATTCTTCCGATAACATTCCTGGAGTAAAAGGGATTGGTGAAAAACGGGCACTTGAGTTGGTAAATCAATTTGATTCATTGCAGGCTATCTACAAAGACATTCACCGCGTAGCTCAACCGGGGGTCAGAAGATCATTAGAAGGGTACAAAGAAGATGCTTTTTTGAGTGAGCGGTTGTTTACGCTTCACACCTATCTGATAACCAGCACTGTGCAAGATGTTGCCTTTGATTATGCAGAATGGGTACATGCGCGATCACTGTTTGAGAAGCTTAATTTTAAAAGTTTACTTAAAGATATGCCAGCTTCAGGTGCAGGAATATCTGCAGCGCAAAGCTCTCAAGATAAAGGATATCGCTTTGAGTTGGTGACCACGCAAGCACAATTAGAAGCAGTAATTAAAGAAATAAAAAATGCAGGAATGTTCGCCTATGATACAGAAGGGGATGGGCTTAATCCATTACTAATGAATATCATGGGAATTTCAATCTGTACGCAGGAAGGGGTGTCATATTACATTCCTTGTGGGCATGTTACCAATGAACAACAGTTATCTCGTCAACAACTTATTACTGCATTAAAACCGGTGTTTGAAGATGAGGCGATTAAAAAAATTGCACATCACGCTAAGTTTGACGAGCTTGTGTTGTATCAAAATGGAATACGAGAAAAAGGTCTTATTTTTGATACGATTATTGCAGCAGCATTAGTTAAAGATGAATGGCAAAAGAGTTCGCTTAAAGAGCTTTCTGCTCATTATTTACAAGAGCCTATGCTCACCTTTGAAAGTGTTGTCTTTGATCAAAAATATAAAGATTTTTCCGAAGTTCCTTTAGATAAAGCAACTGAGTATGCAGCTGCTGATGCACATCAAACATTAAAACTCTACAAGCCTTTACAAAAATTGTTGCAAGAAAAAAATGCGAATTCATTGTATTACGACATTGAATTGCCTCTGGTGGAGGTTCTTTTTGAGATGGAAGCACGTGGCATTTATTGTGATCGTGAAGTCTTAAAGACATTGCATGAAACGGTCGAAAAAAAATTAGGTGAACTGTACAGAACTATCACTGGATTAATTGATCCTCGGTATGCATCGATTAATCTTAATTCGCCAAAGCAAGTAGCAGAACTGCTTTTTGAATATCTGCAGTTACCGACGCAAAAAAAGAGCGCTAAAAGAACCGGATTTGCTACTGATAATGAAGTGCTCGTGGAGCTTGCAAAGGTGCACCCCATTCCAAGTTTTTTAATTCAATATCGTGAGCTTTCTAAATTAAAAAATACCTATCTGGAGGCGTTACCTGAATATATTAATCCGCGAACAGGGCGAATTCATACCACCTACAGTCAGACCCGTGTTGCAACAGGACGACTAGCAAGCTCTGACCCAAATATGCAAAATATTCCAATTGATGGATTAGGGAGCATGGTTCGTATGGCATTTTATCCTGAAGAGGGTCATGTTTTTCTATCAGCAGATTATTCACAAATTGAACTGCGTATTCTTGCTCATGTATGTAAAGATGAAAATCTTATTCGCGCCTTTAAAGAAGGGCGTGATATTCACGCAGAAACAGCATCAGCATTACTTGGTATTCCTGCAAGTGAGTTATCAAAGCATGAACGGAATATTGGTAAGCGCATTAACTTTAGTATTTTGTATGGTTTGACACCCTATGGTCTTTCTAAAGACATGGACATCTCGTTAAAAGATGCAAAAAAATATATAGATGCTTATTTTGAGCGCTATCCAAAAGTAAAAGAATGGATGGATAGTGTTATCGAAAAGACAAAGCGACTTGGTTATACCGAAACAGTATTTGGCAGAAGAAGACCAGTGCCCGGTATTCGTGAGCGCAATAAACATTTATATGAAGAAGCATGCCGCATTGCGGTTAATACTGTTGCACAAGGAACCGCGGCAGAGATTATGAAAATTGGTATGTTACGAGTTTCTGCAGCATTAAAAAAATCGGGCTATGATGCTGCACTTATTTTACAAATTCACGATGAGCTTTTGTTGACTGTTGCACAATCTCAGGTTGATGCAGTACAAAAAATGATTATTCAGGAATTGGAGAATGTCGTATCATGGGAAATTCCTTTAACGGTAAATGTTGCAGTTGGGAAAAACTGGAAAGAAGTTAGTTAAACAGAAAGGATGCCTTATGGAACAAGTAAAGAGTGCTCAAGTGACAACAGCCTTTTGTGAAAAAAATGGTAAAAGTGATCCTCTTAGTGATGGCATAAGTTCTGTTGAACTTTTACGAGTATCAGGTTCTGATTTGGATATTGCCAATGCGGCTCGTGTTTCGTATGGTCGCGTTTCAACAACGATAAGCGACCGAGATTCAAAGCTCATTGGATTTTTAATGGAGCATGATCATACCAGCCCATTTGAACACAATCAGCTTTCTTTTAGAATAAAAGCTCCTATTTTTCTTGCACGTCAGTGGATGCGCCATCGCATGAACTCATACAATGAGATCAGTTATCGCTATGTAACGGTAAAGACAGAGTTTTATATTCCCAAAGAATTTCGTTATCAAGATACAGTAAATAAACAAAGCTCGAACGGTGCTTTTTTTGATGAATCACTTTCGGCGCTTTATAAAAAAACAGTAGATGATTCTTATAAAGCCTATGAGCAGTTGCTTGAAGCAGGGGTCTGTAGAGAGCAAGCTAGAGCATTATTACCAGTTGGTGTGTACACAGAATTTATCTTTACCTGCAATATGCATTCACTTATGCACTTTATGAAATTGCGCCTATCACATGGAGCGCAGTCGGAAATTAGAGACTATGCAAAAGCATTGTTACGCCTTGCGCTTCCACATTTTCCAGTTACCTTGAGCGCTTGGCAGAAAAAATATTTGATCGGTGAAGAATGGGCAAATACTATTAAAGAATGGACTGAGCAACTTGGCGATAACCACTAATACAGGGGATGGATGATAATGAAAAAAGAGAGAATTATTTTTTTGGCTGCAATTTTTTTGGTAAATACTCAATCATTTTCCAGTGAGTGTGAGAAATTGGCAGTGTATCGACAAGATAATGAGGTCAATAAGGAGCTTTATAGTACTTATCCTGAAAAGGATACTGATAAAGATAAAGCTATGGGCTACAAGTTAAGAAAAAAAAACGATGAGCAAAAAGACTGCATCCCTTTAGGGGAATGTGCGAGTTTTTGTTGTGATGAATATTTTAAGATGATCTGGGCAACGTGGTCTTTATATCTTAGTAAGGATTAAATAACCTTAAGAATTTTATAGAAAATTAAGCTCTTATAAGCTAATGGGAAAGGCGATGGTATTGACATTTAACAGTATGTTGTCATACTCAAAAACATTATTTCTTAAGGTTATGAGCACTTTCTTGAAAACTTTCAAATCAATTTTTTAAACAATCTAAGGATTTCCGATGGCAACGAGTAAAACGGGTGGTTCCACTCAAAACGGTCGTGATAGTAAGGGTAGACGTCTTGGTATTAAGCTTTTTGCAGGTCAAGAAGTTACAGGCGGCGAGATTATTGTAAGACAACGTGGTACACGAATTCACCCAGGTAAATTGGTTGGAATAGGTAAAGATCATACTTTATTTGCAACAGGTGTTGGCGTTTTAAGATTTCATTTTGGTCAACGTGGACGCAAATTTGTGTCTATTGATCCTGTGAGTGGCCAATAGTTCATTTTTAAAGTATGACAATAAAAGTAGTAGCTCCTTTAAAGAGGGAGCAGTGTGAAAGTTACGTATTCATCGGAGAGTAAGGATGATTGAACATACACGCATTGATTTTTTGAAGTACCGTTATTTTGCAGCGTTTTTTTCATGCGCATTGTTAGCAGCTGGTGTTGCTGGGTATTTATACCGAGGCGGCTTTGTTTACAGTGTAGATTTTAGCGGTGGGACTCGCGTTCTTTATAAGTTCAGTAACCCAATTGGTTCTGAGCAGCTAAAGACAACTCTTGTTAAACAAGGGTGGGGCGATGCGGTTATTCGTGAACTTGGTAATTCTGACGTAGCTATACGTGTAAAAGATTTTACACCTGATATTGCTGGGTTAGCTGAAAAAATGAAAAGTGGCCTTCAAGAAGAATTTCCTGACACGGTGATTACTATTGAAGAAGTAAATACTGTAGGGCCTGCAGCAGGTAAAATGTTGTTCTTAAACTCATTGATAGCCTTGATGCTTGGTCTTCTTTTGATGCTTCTGTATATTGCATGGCGCTTTTGGTCTTTCTCTTTTGGTATTGGTGCAATGATTGCTATCTTTCATGATGCCATTGCGATTTTGACCGTTTTTGCTTGTTTTGGTCTTGAAATTTCTCCTAATGTTATTTGCGCCATTTTGGCAATGTTGAGTTACTCAATTAACGATACGATTATTATTTTTTCTCGTATTCGTGAGAATATGGCAAAAGAAAAAGGCAAAGACATTGAAGTCATTGTAAATGAAAGTATTAATCAAACATTAAGAAGAACCTTAATGACCAGTTTTGCTACAACTTTAGCAGCTGGTGCTCTTTTTGTGTTTGGTGGGGAAGCGCTTCATACGTTATCCCTTTCGTTCTTAATTGGGATTGTAATTGGAACTTATTCCTCTATTTATGTTGCAAGTCCTGTAATGTTGGCATTACGTAGCCGTATTTAGAGCTGTTATAAGTTTCTTGAATTTTTAAGTTGTGTCTGAAAAAACTAAAAGTCTTCATATGGGTGGAGTGTTTGGTTTTACGAACAGTTATTCGTAATGGGCGTTCTACTATTGTTAGGGAGATATACATAAATGCAAGATGATACACCGGTAACACCGACATCTGTTCCTGTTGAAGGCTCTGCTTCTACGCAACCACAACAACAGAAGGAAAAAAAGAGAACTTATAATCGTAAGCGTACCAATACGAGTCCTGCTACTTCTTACACGAGCACTCCTCAAGCGGCGAATGTTCCGCAAGTAACAAGCGCTCCTCAACAAGAAGGAGGAGAGGCTGTAGTGCGTCATGAAAATCGCGTTAATCGTCCTCCTCGAGTAGAAAATAGAAATGATGGAGAAGGTCGCCAAGAAGGTCGTTATGATAATCGATCTTCAAGGAATGATGGTGGTGATAGTCGTCAGGATAGATCAACCGGTCGACGTCCTCATAGTACTTCAAGCCATGCGCAACAATCATCATATCAAAGCCGTGGAGACAATCAGCCTTATGCTCCAAAACAATCTCTTATGTCCCCATTAAAGGTTCTTACTATAGAACAACTTTCTGAGCTTTCGATGCAGGAATTGAATATTCATGCTCGTCGTCTTGGTATGATTGGTGCAAGCTTGCTTTCCCATAAAGATCTCATTGTAAAAATTTTTGAAGTACAAAAAGATCCAGATCGTGAAATTCCAGTTGAAGGGGTTTTAGAAAGATTACCTGATGGTTTTGGGTTCTTGCGCTCAAGCAGATTTGATTATGTTTCAAGCCCTGATGATGTATATGTTTCTCCTTCTCAAGTACGCCGTATGGGATTACGTACTGGTGATAATGTCGTTGGAACTATTCGTAAGCCAAAAGATGGTGAAAAATATTTTGCACTTGATCAAATAAATAAAGTTAACTTTGAAGATCCTATCAAGCTTAATGAACGCCCGTTCTTTGATCGTCTTTCACCAATGCATCCTGACAAAAAATTTAGACTCGAATATGATGCATCGTTTATCTCTACTCGCATCATGGACATCTTTACCCCTATTGGGAAAGGACAGCGTGGCCTAATCGTTGCTCCTCCACGTGTAGGTAAAACGGTTCTTTTAAAAGAAATTGCACAAAGTTTAATTGGTAATCATCCAGAAGTTTTCATTATTGTACTCTTGGTTGATGAACGTCCTGAAGAAGTTGCAGATATGAAGCGTTGCGTCAAAGGTGCTCATGCTGAAGTTATCAGCTCAACTTTTGATGAATCTGCTGAACGTCACGTACAAGTAGCAGAATTGGTTTTGGAAAAAGCTAAACGTCTTGTTGAATCCAAGAAAGATGTAGTTATCTTGCTCGATTCAATCACTCGCCTTGCTCGTGCTTATAACACAACTGCTCCAGCTTCTGGAAAAATCTTGACTGGTGGTATCGATGCAAACGCCTTACAACGTCCAAAACGTTTCTTTGGTGCTGCACGTAATACCGAAGAAGGTGGTTCTTTAACTATCGTAGCAACCGCTCTTATTGAAACTGGCTCTCGTATGGACGAAGTTATTTTCGAAGAGTTTAAAGGTACTGGTAACATGGAAATGCACATGAGCCGTAAACTGGCAAATCGTCGTGTGTATCCTGCGTACGACCTCTTAGTTTCTGGTACGCGTCGCGAAGATTTATTGCTTCCTGATGCTGAACTTAAACGTGCATGGGTTCTACAAAAGTTCCTTTCTAATATGAACGTCATTGAAGGTATGGAGTTCTTGATCGACAAGATGAAGAAGTTCAAAACTAACGAAGAATTCTTTGAATCAATGGGTACTAAGAAAAATGGTACTACCATTTTGAATATTCCTCCTGCTGGCCCTGTTGGCGCCAGTAGCGGTAATGGATCCGGTTCTGCAAACTAAGTAAAAAGTTTAAAAAAT
>CANNBR010000022.1 GCA_947502805.1 bacterium | reverse complement strand
TATTAGTTTGTTTTTTGTTTCCATTTTATTCTCCATTTTTTTATCTCTCACTTCCTAACTCACCATGAGTAAAGGTAATTTGAAAGAATTAAACTTAATACCAGCTTACATTTATAAAATTACAAACTGCAATAGTTTTATTGCATTAGATTAAGTTTGAGCTTAATTTTCTGAAAAAAGCTATTGAAATGGAGAGAGTTAAAAGAAATAAAAAGTCCCGTCATTGCGAGCCTGCGTGGCAATCCCTCCATGGTTTTTCTATAATTACATGCAACTACAGCACGTGCGGACGAAACGCACGTCGATCTGCCCAATTCCATTGCTTTGCCGCTGCCCGCGGAGGGCAACAGAAAATTAAGACAATGAAAGAATAAAGATTCTTGCGCAGATTGCTGCTCTTTGTTCAAAAGAATAAGAAAAAAATTTTTAAAATAAAGCATGTATTTTTACATCAAAAGCGCGTTATGTTAAAGGATGTCATTCAAAAAATGTGACCAAAAAAGGAAAAAGAGAATGAAGAAGAAAATAATACTGCTTATGTGTTGTATTGCACTACTGCAGGCAAAAAAAGAAGATAAAATAACTATTCCCAAGCAAACACCAGAAGAAACAATTCAACACTACTGCATGCCAGATGATGGAGTTATCGATGTCGTTCTTTTTGCTCCTGATGATGGCCGGGTATACAAAAATATTTTACGTGGACTTATACAAGCAACATCTCCTGAAGGAAGTATAAAAGTTGCCGCTTTTAGATTTACCGAAAAAGAAATAGGAGCCGATTTAATCGATGCGCATAATCGAGGAGTTTCGGTTGAAATTGTTTTTGATCCAGGAGCAGTAACTTCAACCTTTTACAGCTTAGCGTTTACCTTGTCTGAAGCAGGTATAGCAGTATTCCAGTATCAGCCAGTTGGTTTAACTCCGATGTCACAGCGCAACGGGGAAGAAGAGGGTGAAGTTTTTCAACGAATTTCCTATCCAACAATTATGCATCAAAAAACGATGATTTTTAGAAACACCTGTGGTGGCAAAAACATTGTTGCTTTTGGGTCATTTAATTTTACAACAGCTGCCACTTACGGCAATGAAGAAGCAGTACAAGTGCGTAATAAACCAGAAGTAGTTGATGCCTTTGCAAACCATTTTGAAAAACTAAAGAAACGTTCGTATTTGATTACCCCGTATAGATTGTCGCACTTGGTATCGAGAAATTTTAAACAGATTGCATCACGAGTAGCGCGTTATGTTTGCTGAGTAATGAGAAATAAAAAAAGCCTATCCTAAAACTTCGTTTGCACATCTAAAGGTACGGTTTCTTGATAGGCTTTTTATTGTTTGGTTTGCTAAAGGACTAGTATCGCGGTCTGCCGGAATCTAACCAGTCAGCTTGTGTCATTAGTTTTGTTGTAGTTTCCTCAAATACAATTTTTTTGTTTGGAGACTTTTTTTGGTATTTCGTTTCTTGCGCTAATAGGTCTTTGTTTGATTTATTTATTATATTTACGTAAGCAGCGTAGTCCGAATCTAGTTTTTCTTGCCATTCTTCAAATGACATAACCATATCTTGGGTGCGGCTTAAGGATGCCTGCTTTTTTGTGGCTATTCCAAGATTCAATTGAAGTTTTTTGTTGCTTTGGTCTTTTTGTAATGCTTGTTTTAATTTATCAACGTGTTTATTATTTCTAATTATTTGAACTCTAAATTGATCATTATGGGATTTATTTTTAGCTACATAGTCTGCGTACTCTTTTTTAAGCTGTGCTTGATAGGCTATTCCTTCAGTCTTAATTAAAGTATTTGCCTTTTCCTGTTGAGTAGTAATTAAACTCTTCGCCATTACTCCACTCACTTGTGTAACCAGCAAAAGACTGATTATTAGTTTGTTTTTTGTTTCCATTTTATTCTCCATTTTTTTATCTCTCACTTCCTAACTCACCATGAGTAAAGGTAATTTGAAAGATAAACTTATTATCAGCCCACTAATTATAATTTACAAATTGCAATAATTTTGTTTTTTATATTTTTTTTTGAGCTTAATTTTTAGAAAAAGGCTATTGAAATGGAGAGAGTTAAAAGAAAGAGGCGATTGAGGGGGTGTGATAAGAAGATGAGCGTTTAAGCTTGTAGGATAAATTAAGATGACTTTATCTTGTTACGTCTGGGTCCCCGGACGTTCAGTCGGCAACCACTGCGCTACGCACATGGTCGCCTTCTATCTCTGGGGATGACGGGATTTTTTTATTTTGCTACTAAAACGAGAAGCCGTTCCATATCTTTAGGCAAAGGGGACTCAAAGTCATAGGCTTTACCAGCAAAGGTAAAGCTTAATTTTGATGCATGCAAAGCGTGCCGAGCAATAAAAGGAGTATTGCTACCATAGAGGTTGTCTCCCAGAAGTGGGTGGCCGAGGTTGGCAAAGTGGACGCGAATTTGGTGAGTTCGGCCCGTTGTTGGTCGAGCTTGCACCAATGCGCTTTCAGCAAAATAAGAAAGGGTAGTGAATGCAGTATGTGCAGCTCTGCCTTCAGTATGATGGATCATTTTATTGCGTACCGTTCTGTGGCGAGCAAGAGCATAATCGATAACACCTTCTTTTTCAGGATGCCCTTTAACTACTGCAAGGTAGGTTTTGTGCATGTGGCGATCTTTAAAAAGTGCACTAAAGGTGGAAAAGGCAGGGCTTGTCAAAGGAATAACCATGAGTCCTGAAGTGTTTTTATCAAGGCGATGCACAATGCCCGGACGATCTTTGTAGCCGATAGCTTCAACATTTGGAAAGGTAGTGATAAGCCAATCAACAAGAGTGGGTTCGGTACTTTTATCTGATGCAGGGTGTACGGTGATGCCGGCTGGTTTATAGATAATCGCAAAATCCGCTTCTTGGTAGATAATTTTAAGTCCAGAATTTTGAAGCGCAGTGGCATTGAGCGATATTTTTTCTTCAGGATGAGGGAATGTTACCTCAACTATATCTCCTGCCCTTAGTGACACTCCCGCTTTCTGAGCAATAGTGGTTCCTATGGTTACCAGCTTATCTTCGATGACTCGTGTAAAAAAACTTCTGGAATAACCAGAGAACTGTTCTACCAGAAAAGCATCAAGGCGCATGCCTACTTTTTCAAGGGGTACGGTAAAGGTGTGGGCGCTGCCTGGTAGAATAAGATTCGTATTACTCATCGAAATGTCCTTTTTTCTTGTTTTTTAAAGATTCTTTGATTTTCGGATATCTTCTTAAATGATTGTTTTGCTCTTTTTTTATTTTTCAAGTGAGAAAAAAACAATCAAAAATACTGTATAAAGTGAGGGTAGAAGAGGGTTCTTACAAAGTCAAATGGACAAGCAAAACGTATTGCGATAAGGTAAAAGTCTTGATTGTAGAATCATAGAAAAATCTATTGTTATCCTGAGCGAGAAAGAAATCAGGTCGGTTGCAAGAGGAGAAGATTGTGATTCCAGAAAAATTATTTATCGAGATTAAGGCTCACATCAAAGATGTCATTTCTCAGCGGTCTGCTTTGGGGAAATCTTTGTGGGAGGAGTTGCTTAAGCTTCATCCTGCTGATATTGCTGCCTTTTTTTCTGATCTTCCTGAAGATCATTTTAAAAAGTTATTTGTTGAACTTCCACAAGATATTAATTGTGCGGTATTTCGAGAGCTTTCTGAAAGCATGCAATCGCTTGCGCTCTCTTTTTTGAGTGATTTGCAGCAAGGTAGTGTTCTTGCCTGCTTAACGACTGATGAAGTCACCGATCTTTTTGAAAATTTATCTGATGAGGATCTAAAAAAATATCTGAATCTTCTGCATAAAAGCGATCGAGAAAAAGTTCTTTCATTGATGAAGTTCAATCCTCAATCTGCCGGCGGTATCATGGATACTGACGTTCTTCCTTTAAATGACTGGCTTAGTGTTCAGAAAAGCATTCAGCTTATTCAACGGCTTCAAGTCCATACAGAACTCCACCGTAAAATCTTTGTTATTAATAAAAATAAGCTCCTTGTGGGGTTTATTTATTTAGAAGATCTTGTATTGCAAAAGCCGGAAGCAATTTTGAGTTCTTTTATGCGTCGCAATGAATTTGTGGCACATGCGCAAGAAGATCAGGAATCAATTGCTCAACGAATGATGCATTATGATTTGAACATTGTTCCTGTGGTTGGTGAAGATAATTTCTTTCTTGGGGTAATTCCAAGTAATACACTTGTTGATATTATTGAAGAGGAAAGCGCAGAAGACGTGTATCGTATGTCTGCTATGAGCCCAGTAAAAGGGACGTATCTGGAAGAATCTTTTTTCAGACAACTGTATCAACGTAGTTATATTCTTATTGTTCTTATGTTGGTGCAATCACTTTCTAGTGTCATATTAAAATACAACACTGACCTTCTAGCCACCGTTTCAGGGGGGTTATTGCTACAATTCTTGACCATGTTAGTAGGTACTGGAGGCAATTCTGGTAGTCAGACTTCTGGGGTAATTATTCAAGGTATGGCATCAGGTGAAATTAATAATGCCAATTTAAAAAAATTCTTTAGAAGAGAATTTTTACTTGCATGCGCTATAGGGCTTGTTCTTGGGATTACCGTTTTTGCACGGGTATATATAACCAGTGGAAACATGATTGGAAGTATAGCCATTAGCAGCTCAGTGCTATGCGTTGTGATAGTCTCTATCGTGATAGGTAGCACGGTGCCGGTGTTGTTGCGCAGGCTCTCTATCGATCCAGCCTATTGGGCAGGCCCAGTGCTTGGTACAGTGATGGATGTCTTAGGTCTGTTGATCTATTGTACGGTCGCTCAAGCTATTTTCAGCTATTTCACGAACTTTTCTTGACAAATAGCTCAGAGATTTATAAGTTAAGAGAACTCTTTTGTGACTTTCAAAAGTTCAAGAAGAGCCGCTAGCTCAGTCGGTAGAGCAACAGCCTTTTAAGCTGTGGGTCGCTGGTTCGAATCCAGCGCGGCTCACCAAGGGTCCCCATCGTCTAGAGGCCCAGGACACCGCCCTTTCACGGCGAAAACATGAGTTCGAATCTCATTGGGGACGCCATACTTTGCCTAACGCTTAGTATGGCCCAAGCCAGCAAACTATTCTCGGTTTAAAACCCGAGATTTTGTTTTAGAGGGTTCTAGCTTTTAATAAGACTCTCAATACAGCTATTCTTTGGTCTCTTTCTCTATAAAAAAATTAATTTAAATATCTTACTAAGGAGCTAATTAAAATGTTTAAAAAATGGCAACTTGCTTTTATCGTTATGCAATTCGGTCAGCTTTATTCGGCAGACACCGCACTTGTTAAAGCAGATACTACGGTTACTGAAGCATTTACTACGCTTTCATTTGCTAAAGTAATGGCTAAAGCAGTTGCTGAAGCAGATGCTGTAAAGACTAGAATGGAATTTAAAACTATTAAAAAACCACTTCATGCTGAAAGATTCGCAGGGCTTATGGTTATGTATAGTTTAAATGATGGTTTGCCTGGCGATGAATTGCCTGAATCTGTACATTCTTATGCTCAAAATAAAGATGGAGTCATTTATTATTTTGGATTTGTTTTATCTAGGCCTACACAAGGAAAAGAAGCTTTTTATCGATTAATTCCTGTTATTAAAAATAATGTACGTCTGTCTGAAGGCTTTGTTCGTGATCTTGATTCACTTTTTTTAAAAAAATATCCTTCTATGAAAATGAGAATTCTTAGAAAGTCTGAATACAAGAAATTAGAATTTTTTTTGAAAGAAAATGGAGCAAGGTTTGATTATTGTAATTCTGCATACCGAGCGGGTCTTTCTGAAGAATATTTGAAAAGGAAGATAGAAGATTGTTTTTTCGAAAATTGGTAACTATTTTTTAGTAAAAATTTCATATGTTTTATTCCATGGCAGAACGGTTGTGGTAGTGCGGTGTTGTGTTTGATCGCCGCCATAGATAAGAACATTTTTGTTTTTTAGTTTGAGTTCTTCTGAGATCCAATTGATTGAATCGAAAAAGCTACTTTGGAGGGTCATAGAAGCTTTAATTTCAAGCGGGATAAGTCTGCCGGGTAGGTCAATAATTAAATCAACTTCTTTTAAATTATTATCTCTGAAGAAAAACAACTGATGGTGTAATCCTTGGTTGATGCATTCTTTCATGATGTCAGTGATTATCATGTTTTCGAATAATGATCCAACAAGGTCACGGCGCTCTTTGAGCATTTCAAAAGTAATTCCTGCACTATCTGCAGCAAGCCCCGTATCGTAAAAGTAAAGTTTTGGTGACTTTACTACTCGTTTTGAAAGATTAGTGTGAAATGAAGGTAAGAGGTAAATAATAAAACTTGCTTCAAGTAATGAGAGCCAAGCCCGTACCGTAACAATTGATATGCCGGTTTCGTTAGCTAGAGAAGTGAAGTTGAGTGGTTGTCCAATCCGAGCAATACAGAGCTGAATGAATTTTTTAAAGAGTCCGATGTTTCCGATATTACGTAATGATCTGACATCTCGTTCAACGTACGTGTAAAAATAAGACTCATAAAAGGTATGTACAAGTTTTTGCTTGTCGTACAAATTTGGGTAAAATCCTTTGATGATTTGTTGTTCGATGGTTGGTTCTAAGCGATTAACGTCAGCTAGTTCCTTAAAAGAAAGAGGCAATAGTTTGTACAGATATACTCTGCCTGCTAAAGATTCAGTAATTTTTTCACTAAGTAAAAAGTGTTGCGAGCCAGTTAAAATATAGCGGCCCATCTTGTCTCTGTTTTTATCGACTTCCACTTTTATCTGATCAAAAAGAATGGGAGCGTATTGCGCTTCGTCAATAATAATTCCCTGTTCATTAGTGTAGGTTTGGAGAAATCCTTTAGGATCACTGAGGGCAAATTCTAATACCGAAGGTTCTTGCATATCCACGTAGGTGTGATGAGGAAACAGTTGTTTGGAAAGAGTACTTTTCCCTGATTGGCGTGGGCCTATAATTGAAATGACTGGGCTGTCTTTTGATCCTGCTAAAATAAGCTCACTTATGCTTCTTTTTATATACATTTTAACTCCTTTAATTTATGAATATCGTATAGTCTAGTATATGAAAATCATAAAGTGCAAGCAAGTGGTAGAAAGAAGTTTACGATAAAAATTGGTATAGTGTAAAAACACATAAACCATGCTACAAATGGTTATTGGTCGTGTTTGTTAGATACGAAATAGGATTTTATGATGATTAAGAAAGCCTTAAAAAAAGTAGTTCAAAAAACAACACAAAAATCGATTTTATTTTCTTTAAGGGAATACAATAAAATTTTTATTGAGTTAAAAAATCGAGTTAAAGAAGTTCAACTTCAGGCATCAATTGCTGTGAATAAAAACTTAATTGCCTTGTATTGGGTAGTGGGAAAAATTATTACGGAACAACAAGAAGTAGCTGGATGGGGAACTGGATTTGTTGAGCAATTAGCAGATGATCTTTCTAAGGATTTTCCTGGAGTATCTGGCTTTTCTCGTACAAATATTTCCCGTATGCGTTCATTTTATAAAGCACATGAACAAGCAGGGTTAATGGAAAATTCTGTATTTACCACTATTCCTTGGGGGCATAATGTTGTACTTCTTGAGAAACTTAAAAATGATGATGAGCGTCTGTGGTATGCACATAAATCATTAGAATGTGGGTGGAGTAGAAGTACTTTGGCTCTGCACATTGATTCAAAAATGTATAAACGTCAGGGCAAGGCTCTTACTAATTTTACTAAAACACTTCCAAGTCCTCAGTCTGATTTTGCACAGCAGACATTAAAAGATCCTTATATTCTTGATTTTTTACTTTTACAAGATGCTCATGCAGAACGTGATATTGAGCAAGGCTTGCTTAATCATATTCAAAAGTTTTTGCTTGAATTAGGACAAGGGTTTGCATTTGTTGGCAGACAGGTTCATTTGGAGATTGATAAAAAAGATTATTACCTTGATTTATTGTTTTATCATTTAGAGTTGCGCTGTTACATCGTCATAGAATTAAAAGCTCGTGAGTTTGATCCAAGAGATGTGGGGCAGATTGGATTTTATCTTGCAGCGGTAGATGATCTTCTTAAGCATCCACAAGATCAGCAAACCATTGGTCTTTTGCTCTGTCAAAGCAAGAGTAAACTTACTGTGGAGTATGCACTGCGTACCACTAGTAGCCCAATTGCAGTTTCAAGTTATGCAGCAAAAATTGTTGATTCGCTTCCTAAAGAACTCAAGGGAAAATTACCTTCAACGCAAGATATTGAAAATGAGTTTGCAAAGAGCAGCAAGGTTAGTGGAACTAAGCAAGTGGTAAAAAAAATAGTACGAAAGTCAGTCAAAAAGAGTGTTAAAAAAACTGCAAAAAAAGTAGCTACAAGGTCTATAAAAAAAGCAATTGCAGGGTACCTAGCTACTCGGTCAAAACTAAAAAAATAAGGACTTCTTCCTTACTCATGGATCCTTACGCTTGCTTCTCCTATCGTTGGGGACGACATTGATTTTTTTTATTTATTAACTACTTTTCGGATACTATCGTATTTTAAACACAACACATTCATATAATTATTGAGGTGAAAAAGGGCAATGGAACATGATAAAAAAACAATTTTAATAACAGGTGGCGCAGGGTATATCGGTTCTCATACCGCGTGGCTCCTTGCAAAAAAAGGCTTCCACGTACTCGTTCTTGATGATCTTTCTCAAACATCTTTTTTTTCATCTTCATTTTCCCATCGCTGGGCAGAGTTTGTGCAGGGTGATTATGGTGATGCGCAGCTTCTTGCTCGTTTGTTTTCTACCTATCGCATTACTGCCGTTATGCACTTTGCTGCATTTACCGTAGTGAGTGAATCAGTCCAACATCCCTTAAACTATTACCAGAACAATGTTTCTAAAACAGTGACCTTGCTCGATGCGATGGTAAAACATAACGTACTCACTATGATCTTTTCTTCCAGTTGTGCCGTGTACGGCAACCCTCTGTTTGTTCCATTAACCGAAGAGCATCCTTGTGCGCCTATCAGCCCGTATGGAACTACCAAGTACATGATCGAACTCATGCTCAAAGAATGTGAGGCGGCCTACGGTTTGCAGTATGTTGCATTGCGTTATTTTAATGCAGCAGGGGCATTACCGTATGAAGGGTTAGGGGAACAACATGTTCCTGAAACTCACGGTATCCCGCTTCTTTTGCATGCAGCAGTAACGGGAAAGCCATTTTATCTGTTTGGGACCGATTACGAAACTAAAGATGGCACCTGTATTCGTGACTACGTGCATGTCCGTGATATTGCAGATGCTCATCACAAAGCATTGCTGCATTTGGTACAGCATAAAAATCCATCCGATGTGTTTAATTTAGGATCAGGGGTTGGCCATTCGGTTAAAGAACTGATTGCTGCCGTTGAGTATGTAACAAAAAAAGAACTTCTTGTGATTCCAACAGCCCGCCGCAAAGGTGATCCGGCAGTGTTGGTTGCAGATCCAGCCAAAGCGATGACCATTTTACAGTGGAATCCGCTTCATTCTGACCTTGCGCTAATGATCCAAAGTGCCTGGCTTTTTGAGCAATCACTTGAGCATGTTCGTAAACTTGGTACTAAAGCTTATCTACAAACTAATGAGTAAATAAAAAGTCAGCGTCATTGCGAGCTTGCGTGGCAATCCCTCCTGCGCTTACTGAGAGTTTATTAGAAAATTAATTCGAGATTTTCAAAAAACATATTTCCTCTCACGGATCCCCGACACTCACTCCGTCTAACAGTTCATTATATGAACTGCTGCGACTACCGTATCGTTGGAGACGACGTGGTTTTTTATTGAGCTCTTAATTTTTTGAAAAACTCTTAAAAACAAAAGCCCCTACTTTTTTAAGGTAGGGACTTTTTGGTGGCTAAATGAAGTTGTTATTATTCAGTATCAGCAGCAAAGGTGCCATCACTAATTACAGCTACAGCAAAAGTAGTATTGGTTATGTTGTCACTATCAACGTTAATAACAAGAGGTGTTCTGTCGCTTTTACTTACGTAGAAGATGATTTTTTTGGCTGAGCTTGGACTTATAGCATTTATGGCATCGGCTGCGTCATTGAGTTTTTTAATTATAATAAAGTTCTTTTTTTTCTTCTCAAGGGATAATGCATTAAAAATGGTAGTTCTTATTTGAGTAAATTCATTATGGCTATCAATAATTACTTGTGGAATTTTTGCGGCTGCTGCTGCTTTAAGCTTGGCTCGTATACTTGCTAAAGATTGTGTCATTAAGTCTTGCATATTTGCAGGCATAACATTAGGCATACCAGCAGCTACGGCGAGTTTTTTAAGTACGTTTGCTGCTTCTGCGCACTGTCTTAAGTAGTTTCCAACTTCACCGAGATCTGTGGTTTTGTTTGCAGCTGAACCTGGTGCATCTGCAGTGAGTTCTGCAAGGTTAAATGTAGTAGGAAGTACCTTGAATAAATTGCTAGAATTTGATGAAATAAGATCATCTGTAATTTTCTCTAGTAGTTTCTGATTAGAAGTTTCTTCAAGGTACTCTGTTATACGTTTTGCGAATGTTATTCCATCTAATTTAGTAATATCATCAACCGGATTGTTTGAAAAAGTAATAAGCGCATTTGCCATTTGTGTTACGGCTTCAGGAAGTAGAGTTAGTTTTTTGGCTTCGGCCGCTTTTTTTACAGCATTGCAAGAATCGAGTTGGTCAGTGAGTTTTTCTACCTGTTCTATTATTTCCTTAACATTTTTATTTGTTTCTGCTCCTGTACCACCGCGAGCTGGCCCTGTAGCAGATTTTTGAATCGCTTTTTTTATCACATCGGCTAGATTCGATCCGCTTGCTGCAGGTTTGTCTACATCAACTGAAAGTAAATTAAGTGCAACCACCATTTGTGTTACGGCTTTAGGAAGTAGCTGTAGTTTTTGGACTGAGGTCGTAGCGTCTTGTACCATTTTGCAAGGAGTAAGTTTAGTGAGTTTTTCTACCTGTCCGATTACCTTTAAAACATTCGTATCTTTTGTTGAACCTGGAGTACTATCTGGTTTTTTTGTCACTACAGTCTTGGAAATTTGTTTTTTCATATCATCAAGAACGAATTTTGCCTTTTCACTAAGTGGTCCAACTGGAGCTCGTTTAATGTCTTGATCATCAAGTAGATTATTGGTGGCCTCAATTTGAACTCTCATAGCATTAATAACAGCCTTTGCTTGAGCTTCAGTATTCGAGTAATCAGTAGGTTTTAAAGTGATTTTTGGATTAAGAAGATTTACATTAAGTTCATTGTCTGTCTTGCCTTCATCGTCTACTTGAATAAACTTAATGAAGTCATCAAAGTCAGGATTAGCTACTGGTGAAATAGATTGTAGGCGTCTTGCAAAAGTTATTTGTATGTATTCTTTTAGCGAGACTTGGAATACCTCTTCTGGAAAGATAGGAGTAAGGTAAGGATCGAAAATACTCACAGGTTCGGATATAAATT
Source organism: bacterium (assembly GCA_947502805.1). Taxonomy (GTDB): domain Bacteria; phylum Babelota; class Babeliae; order Babelales; family CAIQNR01; genus CANNBR01. The sequence goes on along the minus strand of CANNBR010000022.1, from coordinate 986 downwards.
CTTCCTCTTTTTTATTCCAGGCTAATGTAAGGGTATTGAGAAACTTTCTTGCATCTTCTTCATTGGTATTAATTAATTTAGTAGATGCAATAATAGCCTTAATAGCTTTTTCATCAAGGTTATCAGGAGTCACGGCTCCTGATAATGGGTTAAGGCTTTTTGCAATCTCTCTAATAGCAGCAGTTTGTCTTGTTTCCTCAGTAGTTTGTGCTGTGATGGTTGCCGCCTGTGTTGTTGTTTGTGTTTCAATAGTTGTTTCAGCAAGGTCAAGGTAGTTTGTTAGGAAGATAGAGGTATTACTGAGTAGATTTCCAAACCTAGAAAATTGCTTCACGAATTCTTGTGCGGTCACATCAGTTGCAAATGTTTCTGTTGCTAAGTAAAACTTTGTCGGATCATTAACAAATGCTTGAATATTTTGGACTGCTGCAATGTTAGCTGCGGTACATACACTAGAATCTATGCCAAAGGTTGTTTTGAAGGTACCTCTTAAGCTAGCAGCAGATTTTATACCGCCCATACTACAGGCGCTAACAAAGCCAGTTGGCCCTGAGCTCATTGCATCTACCTGAAGACAGAGCGTCAACAGAGCAAACGATATTATTTTTGTAACGATTTTCATATTTATTCCTTTTAAAATTAGAAGGTTATTTGAAGTTTGGTCCAGATAGTCCAGCGATTAAGTGCTGTGTTACAGCTACCAAATTCATAAGAAGAACCTAATTCAACATTTTGTGGGCAACGGTCTGATGCGCGATAGTAGCCAATGGTTGAATAAAGGGTTTGCGAGTAGGTAGCAGGGTGGGCGGCAGAACCAAGATCAAGGTCAGATTCTTGTACGTAAATAGGGGTAGTGTCGACTGCTGGAGAGAACATGTTATTTGCTTGCCCTAAAACTCCTATTCTACGCAAAGTATCAATACCGCCAGCTTGGTTTGCTTGAGGGTTTCCGCCGCCTTGATAAGTTGCTTTATTGTAAATAGAAA
>CANNBR010000021.1 GCA_947502805.1 bacterium | reverse complement strand
AACAACTTTTAGCAGTAGAGCCCCATGAACTCAAAAAATATGCTATCGCTTTGCAAAGATTTTATGCAGAAAAAAATTATCACTTTACAAAAATTATCCCTTCTCTTGAGGTTGATGCTGAAGACAAAGGTACCGTTATCTTTACTATCACTGAAGGCTCAATTGCGCTCGTAAAAAAAGTACGATTTGAAGGCAATAATAATTTCAGTGGAAAAAAACTTCGCTCACTCCTCTTTACTCGTGAAGATTGGATTATGGGCATTCTTGATAGAGCAGGAACCTACAACTCTCTTGCTGTTGAACAAGATCGTGATAGCTTAGAGCGCTTTTATCAAAGTAACGGCTACCTTCATGCAAAAGTTCCAACCGCAAACATAGATTTCAATAATAAGAAAAAGGAAATTACTGTCACCTTCGTTATTCAAGAAGGGGATCTTTACACTATTTCCAGCGTTAAAGCTCCTGGCAACGATCTCATTTCAGAAGAAAAACTTCTTGAAATTATTCCACTGCGTGCCGGCCAACTCTATTCAAAAGAACTCGTACGTTTTTCTATAGACCAGTTACGCACTCGCTGGGGAGCACAAGGATACATCTATGCTGATATCGATCCTTCTATTGAACCAGACGACGAAAACAAAACAGTTGCTATCACCTTTTTTTCACATCCTGGAAACACAGTACACGTAAATCGAATTAATATTTTTGGTAACGAAAAAGGTCGCGATAAAATTATTCGCCGCCAACTCATTATTGAAGAAGGGGACCTTTTAACAACCCCAAACATGGAAGAATCAAAAAATCGTGTTGCACAACTTGGATACTTTGACCTTAAAGAAGGTGTTAACTGGAAAATTAACCGTTTAGATGAAGACACTGCAGACCTCGACCTTCTTGTTAAAGAAATAAAAACCGGACGCTTTGAATGGAAAACAAGTTATGGTGGAAGCCCAACTCGTCTTGACTCATCAAACACTGGTGTGATGGGAGAACTTTCCATGTCTGACCGCAACCTGTTTGGTAAAGGGCTCTTTGCGCAAATTGTTGGCCGTATGTCTTCTGAGGAAAAAGCATTTAACCTTAGTTTTGCAGAGCCATGGTTTTGCGATAAGCCGGTCCGTGTTGGTTTCGATGCATTTTTTAACCACACAAGCTATAACGAAATCAAAAAAGTTGTAGGAACTGTTGGGGAAAAACAACTGGGAGCATCATTAAATCTCGGATTTGCAGCAAAAAAACTTGATAATACTGTTTTCTTATTTGAAACAGGATTTCAAAATATTGACCACCTTGGCGCAGCACCAAAAGCTGCGATTAACTCAAATCCTCTTGATGAAGCAGAATACCAACTCATTCTTGATGAGCGATTCTTGGGAGGAAAATTTGCCTTCTTTCAAATGGCTATAAAACAAAACACACTTAACCACCACATGCATATTACTGACGGCTACAAATGGGATATAACTTCAAAGTTTGCTGTTCCTAGTCTTGGCGATAACATAATTGGTTTCTACAAAATAGAAGGCGATGCTCACTGGTACACTTCAATTATTGGAGACTATCAACTAGTGTTCCATAGTCATATTCATGGAGGTTTTCTCCATTCACTTAATAAAAAAACTATTCCTTACCGCGAACTCTTTAGTATTGGTGGCCCTGCAAGTGTACGCGCTTGGAGATTCGGTCAAATTAGCCCTATGTGGTACACCACTGATCTTGTTATGAATGAAGACTGGCAAGGTGAATCTATCGGTGGTAAAAAATCAATGTTCCTTAACCTTGAACTTATTTTCCCAGTCACTTCAAGCCTAACCATGAAAGGCTGTGTCTTTTATGATGGCGGTTCAGGTTGGGACACTCCAGACTCACGCTCAATCAGAGCTAATCATTTGAAGAATAACTCTTTTGATTACCGCCACTGTATTGGTCTTGGAATCAGACTTATCGAACCACAACCGATTCGTGTTGATTGGGGCTTTAAACTTGATCGCCGAAAAGGCGAATCTTTAAGTGAAGTACAATTCTCTGGTTATTACGACTTCTAAAAACTTAAAGGGCCTTGGTTTTACCCAAAGCCCTTTTTTCTTTTTTAATGTTGGCGGTAAACTTACCAACTATGCTTTGTCTTCATCAGAATTACTCATAAGTCTTCCTCTTCTAACAGTCTTATCTTCAGATACCTTATTGTCTTTTTTCTTCATAGGCTTAGAAGATGATGAATCCTTTTTCTTCTTATTGTCGTATTTTTTCTTCACAGGTTTAGATGAAGTTTCATTAACATAATCGACATCTTCTTCAATAGTAGGTCTTCTCATGCTCATATCTTTTTTGCCCATTACATCAAGATCTTCTTTTCTATCTTTAATCTTCGCAGCTGTTTCAGTAAGTGTGCGATAGTTTTCTTTAGGGCTAACATCGTCTTTGATCATTTGATCAATTTTTTTGTCAGATTGTTCTTCTCTAGAACTGAATTTGATACCAGCTTCTTTTGCTGCTTTTTCACGATCTTTAACATTGTCATTCATCTTTTTTCTTACGTCATCAAGATCTTTGCGAACGTCTTTTTCTGTTGTAAGCAATACTTTCATTTCATCAGATCCTATAATGAAAAGTGCTTTTGAATGTTTATCAACTGCTGCTGAATCTTTATGTGTTTCAGCATCACGTTTTTTTGTAAGATGATCTTCATAGGTAGGCTTATCGTCTTTTAATGCATTTTTACCTTTAAGTTCTTCTGAGCGTAATGTCTTTATTGAATTCTTTACTCTTTCAAGTTTGTCTCGTAAAACTCTTTGTGTTTTTTCAAGAGTATTTGCAGTATCAGTTAGAGCGTAATATTTATCTCGTTTATCTTCTCTAGTTTCATCAGAAAGTTTTAAAAGAGATTCTTCTTTAGTAGACAATATCTTTTTCTGATCTTTTATCTCTTTAGTAAGATGATCAACCTTGACTGATTCATGGTTAATAACGTGACCCTTATAACTTTTTTTATCATCGCTTATCGCATCAGATTTTTTATCTTCAAGACCATCAATTGTTTTTTCAATTTCTTTAATGTCTTTTTCTAATCCAGATATTTTTTTATTACGTACTTCTTCTTGTTTTTTTTCATCTTTATGTTTCTTTTCATCACGCTTATCAGCATTGCTCATACCTTTTGATTTCTTTTTATTTTTATCTTCTTTTTTATCTTTATTGTCTTCTTTATTGTCTTCTTTACGTTTATTGCGTGCTACTCGTGCTTTGTCATGCTCTTCTTTATTTACTGATGCAAGTGTATCTAATTTATTTTCAGTTTGTTCAACTCCATCATTCCTGTATGAACGTTTTCCTTTATCATCTTCTTTTTTACGATCTTTAGCTTTGTCTTTAGCTTTTTTATCTTTACGCTCTTTAGCTTTGTCTTTAGCTTTTTTATTATCCGCTACTGTATCAGTATCATCTATATTTCGTAATGTTGATCTTACCGCTTCAGCTTGGAATGCCATACTTATCAATACAGCAATCAGTATTCTTTTTTCGTTCATTTTACTCTCCTTCTTAAAATCCACCGTAACCTTATTAGTAGCGGATCCTTTTTAACAATTTATTGATATCTGCAAATTGTAACAAAGACTAAAAACGTAAAGCAATATTTTACTCCAGCATAATTAGCCTTAGCGCTTCACTCTTCTTTTAATTTCTGGTTATACACAATCCAACTCATTTGATTTTTTTAACCTAAAAACGATATGGTAATACTCGTGTGTTAGAGTTCAAATAACTAGTGGTCAAAAATATGAAAAAGCGAACATTTATTATTCTTTTTATTTCTGCTCACCTTTTTTTTATCGGATTTCAGATCGATAAACAAAGTCGGTTAGTAAAATTATCTTACAAGAAACAAACCTACGAACAAAGATTCAAAGAATTAAAAACAAAAAAACAAATTTTGACAAACAATCTTCATGCACTTCAAAATCATCAAAAAATTAAAACATTTGCCAGCAATCAATTAGGCATGCAGCCACTCTTTTTAAAAAACCTTAAACACCTTCCAAAAAACGAAATGGCCTTACATGAAGGCACTTAGTAAACCTCGAGGCATCTGTATTTTTTTTCTATTCTGTATTTTGTTTTGCATTTCAGCCATTCATTTATATGGATTACAAATAAGCCAACATGCCTTCTTTAATGATCTTGGCAATAAACAGTATTACCTTACCCTCACCACCTATCCACCACGAGCACTCATTTTTGATCGTAATGGCATACCAGTTGCGCTTAATAAAGAACGGCTTTCTGCATTTATTATGCCCCACAAAATTAAAGACAAACAAAAACTTATTGAGTTTTTAAAGAAAGAATTTCCTGCAGCACTTAAGCGGCTTCAAGAAAAACAGCACAGTTATTTTATCTATGTTAAACGAAGGCTCACTGACGAAGAAGAGCATATGATCAAGTCAAGCAACACTGAAGATATTCACTTTCTTTATGAACCAAGCCGCTTTTACCCTATCGACGCCACTGCAAGTATTACTGGTATTACTAATACTGATAATCGAGGTCTTTTTGGTATTGAACTCTTTTTTGATGAACAATTAGCAGGAACACCAACAACCACTATCCTAGAAAAAGATGCTCGGTCAGGGCTCTTTTATTTTTCAAAACAAACATCAAAAGAAGGAAGTGAAGGAATACCAATAGAGCTAACAATCGATAGCGATCTTCAATTTTTAGTGCAAGAAGAACTGCTCACTACCATCGAAAAATACCAAGTATCCCAAGGCGCTGCCATTGTTATGGATCCAACTTCAGGAGAAATTTTTGCAATGGCAACCTACCCAACCTTTGATCCTAACAATACGCAAACGCTCCCGGCAGCCATTACAAAAAATGTTGCTATTACTGAATCCTATGAATTTGGCTCAGCGTTTAAAGCATTCCTTGGGCTTGCCGCACTAGATGAAGGAGTAGTAACCTCCGAAGAATTAGTTGATTGCGAAGGAGTTAAAACTGCTTACGTAGAAGGTAGAAAAGTTAACACTGTTGAAAGTTCAGTTGCTGGCCTTTTAACTTTTTCAGAAGTAATCGAAAAATCAAACAATATTGGGGTAGCAAAAATTGCTAAACGGCTCGGAACACCCTTATATGACCACTATAAAAAACTTGGTTTTGGCACAAAAACAGGAATCACATTCCCAGGAGAACAAAGCGGCTTTTTAATGCACCCGGACCGCTGGTCAAAACAGTCAGTCATTTCCCTTTCTTATGGATACGAAGTAACTGCAACCCTGCTTCAATTAGCAACAGCCTTTTGCCCCTTTGCCAATGATGGATACCGTATCAGCCCCATTCTTGTAAAAGGCCAACACATTACCCCACCTGAAAAAATCTATTCATCTGAGTCGATCAATATCATGCGCACTATCCTGGAAGAAACATCTCTCAAAGGAACAGGAAAATATGCACAGGTACAAGGCTACAAAACTATGGGGAAAACAAGTACCGCAAACTTACTTGAACATGGACAATACAATCCCCATAAAAATTTATATGGTTTTGTGGGAATCATCGAAAGAGGGAACTACAAACGTGTAATCGCCTGTTTTGTTAAAGAATCTCCTCGCCATAACCTTTATGCTGCAACCGTTGCAGCTCCCCTTTTTGAGCGTATTGCAGAGAAAACCATTATGCATGATAAGGTTTGGTAAAAGGCAAACTTGTCTTTGTGTCAAGCCTATTTTAGAATCAAATGCAATCTACTTTAGGAAAAAAAGGAAGAATCAATGAAAAAAGTTACCACCTCCCTGATGCTTTGTTTTTTTGCACTGCAGGCAGAAATACCAAAGAACAGTCAAACATTTTTATTCACTAGACCTGGTCAACAGAATCTCTGCCTCAAACAAGCAGTCTGGCACAACCTCTTTTATGACAAAGAAAAGAGAAATGCATTCGACCTTGCTGTTTATCACCAAGAATCAACCCATGCTGACAACATCCAGGCCTATTTTTTACCCTCCAATAGAACACAACTTTTGGTAAACACCACCGCACTTAATCGCGATGTTTTGCCTTACTGGCTGCAATTACCAGTAAACTTTAACGGGGTTCTTAGAATTAGCCCCACACAAACACAAACAGGTTTTACCCTTGAAGGTCGTCGCTACTTAGGGAATTTCCTTAACTGTGGATCGATCGCTGGATTCAAACTTTTTCAAGACTGGTGCGCCTTTATTACTGCATCTTTTAACGCAGTAAAAAACAACTGGGGGCTAAGCCAAGACAATGTGACAGGTGCCGGACCTACCACTGCACCGGTCCATGATATTCTTACCGCCTTTAACAACCCTGAATGGGCTTTTTACAAATCAAATGGCTCTACTACTCAAAATCGCCTTTCTGAAATACGTATTGGGATTAATACTACTTTTATATCAACCCCACGGGCACAAGTTGCTACCTACACAGCTATCACCCTTCCTTGCACAAAAAAACCTTCCAATACATACATTTTTGCGGCACAAAGTGGCTATAATGGTCATTTTGGAATCGTTTCTGGAATTTCATTTCAATTCCCTTTAAATCGAAAAAGTGAAGATTATACCTTAGCTGGCACCATAAATTTTGAAAATATCTTCCTCATTAAAAATCATCAGTTCAGAACTTTTGATCTTTATGGCAAGCAATGGAGTAGATTCATGCTCCTACGCAAACAAAATGACCCTACCAACACGCTTATTCCTGGAGTAAATATTTTAACGCATAAAGTTCGCATACACCCTCATAATGTTATGGATTTTGGAACCGGGCTCCGTTTTACCAAAAACTGGTTTGAAGCCGAATTGGGCTATGGACTCTGGGCTAATAAGGGTGAGCGATGCCGAATATTTAATAAAAATTGGGTAGCTGAATATGGCATTGCAGGGTCAACTATTAACACATCGGCAAGTACCAGTACCATTGCAAATCAAGGCCCTGACGATCCAACCTTTGTCCCCATTGTGCAAAGCGACCTCAACCTTTACTCAGGGCAAAGTACTGCCAGCACTACTCATAAAGTATACGGGTCACTAGGCATTAAGCGATTTACTAATTCATGCGATAATACTTTTAATATCGGAGCAGTTGTTGAAATTCCTCACAATGATACTGATGTCCTTTCAACCTGGGGAGTCTGGTTATCCGCTGGTGTCGCCTTTTAATTTAAGCTCAGGCTCGGTTTAAACAGTAGTAAGCCTATCGAATAACAGCTTCTAATCAAACTATTGTTGACTTTAAACTAATTTGGTTTACTATTCTGAAATGCGCTATTGCATACTGTTCTTTTAGAAAGGATCCTAAAAATGAACAAAAAAATTATCACTCTTGTAGCAACTCTGTTTGTAGCAACTTCAGCACAAAGCTTTTCCCATTATCAAATTGATACTATAAATGAAAAATGCCCAACTGTATTTCCTGATTCAGAATATTTAGCAAAACATATTAATGGTCATACAACCTCTTCTTCTTATGCGGATGAATGCAAAACACAAGCTCAATTTGAAAGATATGTTCAAACTGCTGTTTTTGGTGTTTTTGGTACTATTACAGCTGCCGTTTGGGGTTGTATTTTTGCAGAATGGTATCAAAATTTTAAAGTAAACAAAGCTGAAAAAGCTCTACTTATTGCAAGACTGCATCTCAAGGCGCGTGAAGAAAAAGCTGTTGTTGTGTGCTGCGTAAGTTAAATTTATTGGCATTACTATTTTAAATCCCATTTTGCGCTTCTAGTAAAATGAAGATGAAAAAATTATAGTACTGATATAAGAGGTCCAGATTAAACTCTGGGCTTCTTTTTTTTTACTATTTTTTTATTTTATTGACTTCAAATAATTTATAATTGTAAATTTATATATGAAAATAATTTTAATAAAGAAGGAGCAGAAAATGAAAAGAAATAAATTAATCTTAGCAATTGCAACACTGAGCATCCTAAGCTGTTTTGAAGTAGCAGCTAAGCTAATTCCTATCACCATTGGAACTAGCGGCACCTATGAACTAGCAACATTTATAAGTAGTTCGGCAACAGGGAAAACTACACGCGTAACTCAAAATTATCCTCCTGACACAACATATCCTAAAGCCACAATGGTTATCGATAATCCAGAGTTCACCTGGTATACCTTTGAAACAACAGGATACAAAGGAGCTCAAAAATCTAGCGGCCAATACCCTCATTACCTTTACATTTTTATTGATGAATCTGGAAGTAGCACTCCATCTGTATTTGAACAAGGAAAATTAGTAACAAGTGGTACAAATACTTCTATATTAACATTGAGAACAGCTGGAGCTGCTAAGGGAACCTTTAAGCTATACGGCTTTAACCCTATGACTAAACAAACCGATAAAAACATTGGCTTTGCAGTAACAGTTAAATAAAGCACTAGCCCAAAATAAGCATCGCATGCGGGAAAAGTTGTAAAACTCTCCCGCATCTTTTTTTGCATTATCAAAAACCTTAACCTCCATCTCAAAACGACCTCCATTTTTTAAATATCATGTTTCATTTTGAAACAATAATACTTTGTAAAAACAGCAAATTAAGCTCAATATTTAACATTTTATATAATTTCATTGATTTTAAATAATTTATAGTTGTAAATTTATATATGAATAATAAAATAATTTTAAATATAAGGGAAAAACTATGAAACTACGTAACATAAGTCTATTTGCTGTTTTTACAGCACTTTGCGCTAAAGGAATACAAGCAGAGGGGAATCCATTTGCTCCAAAAAATAACCCACTACCTAGTCCTATCACTTCTATACCTATGAGTTCACATGAACAAATAGCAACACCATCTTCCTCAATGCGGGTATCTGCAGAACCAACTAATCTTGAAGATCACGTAGCTCCATTAAACCCATTTGCTCAAGAGCATCACACTACAGGGGAAGATCACGTAGCTCCATTAAACCCATTTGCCCAAGAACATCACGCTACAGGAGAAGATCACACCATAGATCATCATGTAATGGAACCAGAACATCACGAACAAACTGAACCAATTCATCAAGGACATGTTTCAACAGCACAACAAACAAATTCTATTAAAACAGTACATATCACCCCAGGACATTCAGCAGCTCTAGAACCTATCGCTATCATTCATGGTATTGAAGCTGAACGTTATTTTATTCAAGATAAAAAGTACGAATCATACCTTTCAAGTCATAGAGATAATGCAAAAAGAATGTATAACGTAACCATTCCTGCAACCATCCACGTTGGATCATTTACCGTGTTTAAAGTTCAAGGAATGGGTGGAATACCTGACCACCTTGATCCAATGTATCATGTTGAAATACAAGGAAACACACATCTTCAAGTAGGTATTGGCACTCAATATTCTGAACCACAAGGTTCTGCTCTAGAAAAATTGACTCAACTAGAAGATAAGTATTTAGCCAAAATGCAAACTCAGTTCAAAGCGTTCACTAAAGAAGTACATGAGCTTATTTCTACAGCACATCAAAATGGTGAAAGTCTTGTAACTGCAAAATTGCCTGTAGCTCAAATTATTAAAACAAAAGAACCTCTTCAACTTACCATAGGGGAATCACACATCGCTGCCTCATTTACAGGTGGAAGTGTTCAATCGAGTAATCCTGCAATTGTCTCTGCTGTTTTAAAATTTGATGGCACAAAAACCCATCCTGAATGGAAACTTATACTCACTGGCAATATGGCTGGGAAAGCTATAATAACCTATTCGTCTGGATCAAAAAGCACTTTACAACCAGTTACGGTTATTGAAAAATCATCTACCCACAAGAGCTCTGAACATAAAATGATTGAAAAAGAATCAGATGTTAATTCAGAACATTCTGTAAAACCTTCTTCTAAAAAAGAAAGTCACGCATTACCAGCTCATGAAACAAATGAAGAAGAACCCGAAGGAAAAACAGATGCAGTAACTAAAGAAAACTCTGAAGAAATTGATGCAAAAACAGCTAATAGATTTATGGATGAAGACAAACCTTTTTCCAGCTTTTTAAAAGAAAACCACGAAGAAGAAGATGCTTCACATGATGAAGAATCTTCTGATACATCACATGAAACTAAAGAAGTAACAGATGATGTTGATCCTGATGAAGAACGTACAGAAGGCCAAGAAGAAGATAAATAAGCATGCCAATGCTAACGATAACCAATTTAAAGAGAAAGAAATCAGCCACTGCTAAAGCTAAGGCTAACTTCTAAAGAAAGGAAAACATAAAATGAAAAAACATCATTTATTTTTACTCATCATATGCCTCCTGCTTGTTGCATCACTTGCATTCCCTGCTAGTGCTTCAAAACCATCTACAACAATTATTTATCCCATTATCTATGAGGTAATTGATTTGAATGATTTGCCAGGAAAGATAGTTGAAAATGACACACTTTATATTAAAAAAATTATAGATCAACTTTCTGAAAAAGAAGGTCAAAATATTTCTTTTAAAATTTTCAAACAAAATACACCTATTCCTGTTCCCTTTGATGATACGACAGTATGGATAAAAGGCAGAGCAGATGAAATTGCACAAGAATACTACACACTCCCTCTACTACCAGTAGGAGCTTATGACTTTATATTTACCATCATAAGAATAAGTGGAAGTGGAACTCCACAACCTAAAGTTACTTCTAAGTATAAAATTGAAGTTATTTCAAAAACTAATGTTACTGAAGCTATAAGCATCCGAGAAGGAGATGATCACACCTAAAACTCTGAAAATAAAAAGATTAGTAATAAATATTTTAATTTAAAAAAATGAAGGAATATAAAATGAAAAAACAATTATTCACCCTTGCACTCTTAACTTTTGGTTACGTTGCAAGTTCGCATAGTGCTGGAACTTTGGCCTTAGTTTATATGACAAATATTGACAAAAAAATGGCTGCTGGAACCACACAAAAAGTAAATGCTATCTATGCACGTATAAAGTCTGAAACACCGAAAGTACATGGACAATCAGTATTACGACTAGAAGAAACAGAGCCAGGAAAATGGCTGATTATTACAGAAAACCCTGGTACAGCTACTATTGTTCTTGAAAAGAAAGTGTCAGGCTACAGTATTGATAAAAAATTGAATACCTGTGAACACGATATTACTGTAACAGCAGCAAAAGATAAGAAGGGAAAAGACTGTTCTGATAAAAAAACTGTTGTTTCTGATGATTCTGATGATGATGATTCTGATGATGATGATTCTGATGATGATTTTGCCGACAGAAATAGGTATAGAGATATTTATGATGGTGATTCTGATCAAGACGCTAGAGGCGTTGAATAAGAATTTTAAGAGTTATGAATATTTATAAAAAAGAAAGGTCCGCCGCCGCTAAAGCTAAGGCATGATCTTAAAAGCTTTCTTAGCTTTTTATGGTAAACTTTTAAGGAGTGAGTTTTCTCACTCCTTTTTTGTTACCTGGAGATAAAAAATAATGACCTTAACCGCTCAGATGATAAAAAATATTCGCGCCCTGCAAACCGTCAAAGGACGTAAAGCTTCCGGCCTTTTTTTAGCAGAAGGCATTCGTACCATTTTAAGTTTTATTGAAGCTGGTCATAAACCTGTAGAACTCTACATTGCTGACAAAAAACCGTACCTTGTGAGCCAAATACCTTCACACGTTCCTTTTGATAGAATTTCTGAATCTCACATGGAAAGCATAAGTGCAAGCACTACTCCCAGTGGCATTCTAGGAATTTTTAAACTTCCTACCGAACCAGACCCTTCTACACTTTCAGCTGGTCTTGTTCTTGCACAAGTTTCCGATCCTGGAAACATGGGAACCCTTATCCGCTCTGCCGCTGCATTTGGGTACAAATCAATTGTGGTTATCGAAGGTTGTGACCCTTATTCACCAAAAGTAGTCCAATCAACTGCTGGATCTCTGGCCCATGTCGATCTCTTTCATTGGACATGGAATGAGCTTTTTGAAAACAAACAGGAGCTTTCTTTATGCGCACTTGTTGCACGTGATGGTAAAAGCCCTGAAGAGTTGGACCTCAAAAAAAGTTTGCTCGTTGTGGGAAATGAAGCTCATGGCATTCCAGGTGGTTGGCTTGAAGATTGCGATACTCTTCTTACTTTGCCGATGGCTGGAAATGTTGAATCATTAAACGCCGCAGTTGCTGGCTCAATAGCTCTTTTTATTGGCTCACAAAAGTAAAGCTTTAAAAAGAAGCCTCTTCTTTAGAACTTCGCTTTTTTGCACAAGACATAGGCGAAAACGGGTGCAAGAACCTTTATTCTTTCAATAACTTAGCCTTCTAGTGCGCTCTACGCGCGGCACCAAACGGGATACTTGCCTATCCCTTCTCTTGTCCTCCGTAGCTTTATGCGTAGGGGGATGGAATCTAGGGCACAAACCTGCGGTTCGATCGCTTTTTACGGCACAAACTCGGCCCAGTTCCTGCGGACTTGGGGCCTCAAGAAAGAGACCTTAATCAGGTCTCTAAACACGTGCGCCTGATACGGATTATTACCGATTAATTCTTTAGAAGAAAAAAAATCCCTGTCATCCCCAGAGAACGGTAGTCGTAGCAGAGTGCATAGCGCTCTGGCTAGACGAGTGAGCGGTACGGGGACCCAGGCGTAACAAGAAAAAGTCCTCATAATTCAAAAAACTTTCTTTATACTATCTAGTACTTATGATTCATCTTTATAAAATTAAAAATTATGACTTCTTCCTGTTAACGTCTGGGTTCCCGTACCACTTACTCGTCGCCACTCGTCCATACGGACCTGGCTTCTCGCTCGTTGGGAATGACATTGATTTTTATTTACGCATTAGT
>CANNBR010000020.1 GCA_947502805.1 bacterium | reverse complement strand
AAGAATAAGACCAAGATAACTAGGAATCCCCTTGAGATACCAAATGTGACAAACAGGAGCTACCAGTTCGATATGCCCCATACGTTCGCGACGAACACGGGACTGAATAACTTCAACACCACATTTCTCGCACGTCACACCACGGTGTTTCATACGCTTGTACTTGCCGCAGTTACATTCCCAGTCTTTAACTGGCCCGAAAATACGAGCACAAAAAAGACCATCTTTCTCCGGTTTTAAAGTTCTATAGTTGATCGTTTCGATCTTCTTAACTTCACCATACGAAAGCGAACGAATCTTATCCGGAGAAGCCAATCCTACGCGAAAAGCATTAAACTGAGTAACATTAACATACTCTTTAAAACGCTCTAATATCTGATTATTCACTGACTTCCTCCTTGCCGACCTTACATAAGTCAACCTGCAACCCTAAACTCTGCAACTCTTTAATAAGCACGTTAAAAGACTCTGGCAAGCCTGGTTCAGGAATTTCATCATTGCGTACAATAGCTTCATACACTTTATGTCTTCCTGTTACATCATCAGACTTATACGTTAACATTTCTTGTAACGTATACGCTGCACCATACGCTTCTAACGCCCAAACTTCCATCTCACCAAGACGTTGTCCACCAAACTGCGCTTTACCACCCAATGGCTGTTGAGTAACTAAGGAGTATGGCCCGACGGAACGAGCATGTAATTTATCATCGACCATATGATTCAATTTCATAATGTAAATAGAACCAACAGTCACCGTTTGATCAAACAATTCACCGGTTCGTCCATCACGTAATGTATACGTTGCAGACTCTGGCAACCCTAATTTGCTCAGCAATGGTTGAATGTCTTTTTCAAAACCTGGACCTTCAAAAACAGGAACTCTAAAATGCATACCTTTTTGGGCTGTTTTTTGAGCAAGTGCTGAAAGACCTTCGGCACCTTCTGTTTTTTCATATTGTTTGATGAAACTCGCACCAAAATATTCGATCAAGAAATTCTTAACTTCTTTTTCACCTTGAGTTTCTAAAACTTTTTTAAGCTTTAGACCAATTGAACGACCAGCAAATCCAAGCGCTGTTTCTAAAATTTGACCTACGTTCATACGAGCTGGCACACCAATCGGGTTCAACACAATATCAACAGGCGTTCCATCTTTGAGATACGGCATATCTTCACGTGGAACAATAATTGAAACAACACCCTTATTACCATGACGCCCTGCAACTTTATCACCGGCCTGAATAGAACGCTTCATAGCGATATATACTTTGACCATTTTGATAACGCCAGAAGGAAGTGGATCACCCTTCTTAAAGCGACTAATTTTTTCTTCTTTAATACCTTCAAGTACTTGGACTTGTATTTTCAAAGCAGAAACTAAGTGTGAAATTTCTTCATCAGCCTTTTTATTACCAATTTTAGTTGAAAGAACTTTTTCAGCATCATCAGGATTTTTAATCGTATGACCATGCTCTTTGGCAAGCTCTTTAATTTTTTCAACTGTCATTTGTAAAAGACATTCTTGATGCTGCATAAAGCTTTCTTCAAGTCGTTTAACTTGCTTAATAACTTCATCTTTATAGCGTTTATCTTTACGGATACCGCTTCTTGAAAAAATTTTAACATCTGTCACCATACCTTCAATACCAGAAGGCACACGTAACGAAGTATCTCGAACTTCACGTGATTTTTCACCAAAGATAGCACGCAATAATTTTTCTTCTGGTGAATATTGAATGTCTCCCTTAAGAGTCACTTTACCAACCAAAATATCGCCCTGCTTAACACGTGATCCAACCTTAATGATACCATCCTCATCAAGAGCTGAAAGAGCTGATTCGCCGACATTTGGAATATCGCGAGTAATTTCTTCAGGCCCTAACTTAGTATCACGAGCATCAACGACATATTCATCGATAGTCACAGAAGTCAAAACATCATCAGACACTAAACGTTTACTTAAAACAATCGCATCTTCGAAGTTATAACCATGCCATGGCATAAACGCGACAATAATGTTCACTCCCAATGCCAATTCACCATTGTCCATAGAAGAGCCATTTGTGATGACGTCCTTAGCTTTAACCCGTTGTCCAACCTGAACAATAGGAATGTGATGAATCCACGTACTCATACTAGATTTTTGGAATTTTTTAAGATTATAAATATCAACGCCTCGCGCAATCCAATCTTCAACAGAATCAAATTGATCACGATCAACACGAATAATTATCTTATCAGCTGAAACATATTCAATGACACCTGAATGATTTGCAACTAAAACAGAATTTGAAGCTTTTCCAACTTCTTTTTCCATACCAGTTCCAACAAGAGGAGCCTCAGTTTTAATCAAAGGAACTGCTTGACGTTGCATGTTTGCACCCATTAAAGCACGCGACGCATCGTCATGCTCAAGGAATGGAATTAAAGCAGTCGAAACGGAAACCAATTGTTTTGGAGAAAGATCGATATAATCTATCTGATCAGTATCAACAACTTTGAAGTTCCCTTCACGACGAGCAATAACCTGTGGTGTATCAAACTTTGAACTACCTGGCTCAATAGAGTCAGCCTGCGCAATATTTCTACCTGATTCTTCAAATGCGTCTAAAAAGACAACTTCATCTTGAATTTTCGAATCATGAACCGGCCTATAAGCAGTTTCAATAAACCCTAGTTCGTTTACCATCGCATAGGTAGCAAGAGAAGAAATCAAACCAATAGTTTGACCTTCAGGAGTTTCGATAGGACAAATACGACCATAATGAGAAGTATGAACATCACGAACTTCATAAGTAGCGCGATCTTTCAAAACACCACCGGGCCCAAGAGCAGATAAACGACGCTTATGCGCAATTTCTGCCAAAGGATTTGTTTGATCCATAAATTGAGAAAGTTGACCTGTACCAAAGAATTCACGCAAAACAGCACTAAGCGGCTTCACATTCAATAAATCTTGTGGCATTAAAGTACCGAAAGCTTCTTGCATTCTAAAACGTTCTCGAACAATTCGTTCGATTCTTAGAAAACCAAGATAAACCTGATTACTTAACAACTCACCTACTAAACGAACACGACGATTCCCTAAATGATCGATATCATCCAATTCTCCTTCAGCACGCTCACGTAAACCAATAAGATATTGAATGCTAGCAACAATATCTTCACGAGTTAAACAACGAACGTCTTCAGAAACATGTAAATTTAATTTTTTATTAATACGAACACGCCCAACAAGAGTCAAATCATAATAACGATCATTAAAGAACATATTCTCTAAACGTTCTTTAATTTCGTCCAATGATGAGTTATCACCTGGCCACACTTTAACATGCAGCTCTTTTAATGCCTCATCTTGAGTATAACAATTGTCATGAACCAAGGTAGTTGCAATTGTTGGCTGAGAAGTATACCCAGAAGATGCAACTAATGAGAACGATACATTATGCGACTTAAGTGATTCATAAACATCTTCTGTAAATGCAGACCCTTGTTCAGCAATAATTTCACCGCTCTTTTTATCAAGAACATCTTCTACGAAAATTCTATTTAAAAGATGATCTTGTACCAATGAAAGCTTTTCTATACCAAGACTTTTTAGCTTAGTAATAGCTTCTTTGGTCAAACGACGACCTATAAAAACAGCTTCATGTTCTTCTGGAAGCATTCCCTTTTCTATACGTATTCCAACAGAATCAGGTGTTAAGATGGTGAAAAAATTCCCCCGCTCAACTTGAACCGTATCAGATTTATAAAAACTAGAAATAACCTCATCACGAGGAATCCCTAAAGCCTGCAAGAAAGTAGTGATAAGAATTTTTTTCTTCTTATCAATTCGCACATACAAAGAATCATTACTATCAAACTCAAAATCCATCCAAGATCCACGCATTGGAATAATGCGCGCGAGATAATAGTAACGCCCTCTGACGTCTTTTATTTTTTTACTTTGAGAAAAAACAGCACCAGGAGATCTATGTAATTGACTAACAACCACACGATCAATGCCATTGATCAAGAATGTTCCCTCTGAACCAACCTGAAGACGACCACCTCTTTCATAGAGATCAACCATCACAGGAACGTCTGCAAAGAAAATATCTTGCTCTTTAATATCGCGAACAATACGATCTTTACCTTCGCCATCCCAACAAATCAATTGAATCTTGACCTTGAGAGGCATAGCGAATGTTTGACCATTTGCGCGACATTCATCAACCGACATAGGTAACTGTATAGTAACCCGCGATAAACAAGATGCACATGTTCTATAACGTGCCGTTTTAGGAGCAGAAGAATCTTCGACTATGCAAGAAACACCAGACTTCTTAGTAGTCGAGCAATGCCATGCATAACGATTTTCTATACCTTTTAACTTCCCACACGTACACGCCCACGCACCCAATTCATAACTTACATATTCAAGCGACATTTTCCCATTGTAATCAACAGGAAAAATATCTTTTAGAACTTTTTCAAGCCCTACATTTTTACGCTCAGAAGGTAAATAATCCAACTGTACGAAATCGTTAAATGACCTCGACTGAATTTCAATTAAATTGGGGACGGGAACAATATCTTGCGCCTTATTAAATGACTTGCGAATCGTCTCTCTGCCCACCTGCAGGTTACTCATTCAGCTGCTCCCTATAAAAAACGTTATATTAACTCAAACACGCTTCATTACAAGGAAGGGCTTTAGGATAATTCTACTTTTGCTCCAGCTTCTTCTAAAACTTGCTTCATTTTTAAAGCATCCGCTTTAGATACAGTTTCTCCAAGAATTGTTGGTGCTTCTTCAGCTGCTTTTTTAGCTTCAGTAAGACCAAGAGTTGTTACTTGGCGAAGAGCCTTGATAACACCCATTTTATTAGCGCCAGATTCTTTCAAAGTCACTTTGTATTCTGACTTTTCTTCAGCTTTAACAGGTGCTTCAGAAGCAACCGCTGCTGCAGCAGATGCCACAGGCATCTCAACTTCGAATCTTTCTTTAAGAGCTTTTACAAGCTCTGCCAATTCGGTAACTTTTAATTCACCAATTTGATCAACTATTTTTTCAAATGCTTTGGTAGACATAATAATGCTCCTGCAACAAAATACAGATTTTATTAACTGTTAACTTCTTCTTGTTCTTGTTTCTTTTTTTCTACTTGCTCAATGATAGTCACAATCTGCGCCATCATTTGATTGGTTATAAATACCAATCCAACAAGTGGTGCCTGCATTGCTTGAATCACTTGACCTAGAAGCACCGGACGTGGAGGAAGTGACGCAAGAGACCTTACTTCATGAGCCGTGAGCAATGAAGCTTCCATTGCTGCAACAATAATTTTGAATTTCTCATTATCTCTTGAGAAATCGCTCAAAACCTTTGCAACAGCTGGAACACCTTGAGGAGCAAAAACTACCCCAATCTGTTCTTTCATGTAAGGCTCCAGCATCTGTACGCTTTCAACTTCATTCAAAGCTCGTTTCATCAAACGAACCTTTACGATTTGTAGGCGTCCACCTTTTTCACGTAGCTTTTTACGCAAAGACTCTGACTGTTCTACAGTCAGTCCTTTAACATTCACTAAGAAAGATGCCTCATTCTTAGAAAAATTTTCTTTTAAAGAAGAAACAACTACTTCTTTTTGATGTTTGTTCATAAGTACATGCCTTCTTACTTGACGAGTTCTTCAACACGCACACTCATTCCCACACCCATGGTAGAAGATAGTGTAATCTTCTTTACAAACTTGCCTTTTGACGAAGCAGGTTTATAACCAACTAATGCTTTCAAAAAAGCTTGTACGTTTTCTTTGATTTTTTCTTTATCAAAAGAAACCTTACCTAAAGAGAAATGAACAACCGCATTCTTGTCGTTTTTAAAGAACACGCGTCCACTTTTTAACTCTCTAACAATTCCTTCAACGTCAAACGTTACCGTTCCAATTTTTTTGTTAGGTAACAATCCACGAGGACCGAGCAATTTAGCAAGCTTACCAACGGTATCCATAACATCAGGAGTCGCGACTGCATATTCAAAATCCAGCCACCCTTTACTAATCTTATCGATAAGATCTTCAAGCCCTACAAAATCAGCACCTGCCTTGAGAGCTTTCTCTGTATATTCACCTTTAGTAAATACAACAACGCGAACTCTCTTGCCGTTACCATGAGGCAAGACAACTGATCCTCTAACAACTTGATCACCTTTTGATGGATCGATACCAACGTTAATATCTAAATCAACGCTTTCATCGAACTTAGCAAAAGCTCTCTCTTTTAATTGAGCAACTGCTTCATCAAGAGAAAGCGGTTTCGCCTTTTCAAGACCTTCAGCTGCTTTTTTATATTTTTTACCACGTTCCATAATCGCTTATTCCTTGCCTAAACCAAATTAGCTTTCTAAAACCTCTATGCCCATACTGCGTGCAGTTCCTGCAACAGTTTTTTTCGCAGCATCCAAATCCACAGCATTCAAATCAATCAACTTGGCTTTGGCTATATCTTCCACATCTTTCTGAGTTAGTTTTCCAACTTTCACAGTATTTGGACGAGCAGAGCCCTTTTTGAGGTTTATTTTTTTTCTAATAAGCTCAGAAGTAGGAGATGTTTTAAGAATAAATTCAAACGTACGATTTTTAAAAACCGTTACAATCACAGGGATAGTTTCACCCTTGCGTTGACCCGTTTGAGCATTGAATGCCTTACAAAACTCCATAATATTAACACCATGGGGCCCGAGGGCTGTACCTACTGGGGGAGCAGGAGTTGCTGAACCACCAAGAATTTGAATTTTAACTTTTGCTTTTACTTCGGCCATAATGTGTACCCTATTTTTTAACCTGATCAAAAGTAAGTTCGACCGGCGTTAATCTACCGAAAATACTTACCATAACAGTAAGTCGCTCACTATCTTCATCAATCTTATCAACTATACCCACAAAACCTGTGAATGGTCCGTCAGAAATATCAATCTCTGCGCCTACCACAAATTCACTCTTTATAGCAGTAGGAATAACAACTCCACCTGCAACTTGAGCAACAATTCTCTCAACTTCTTTGATCGAAAGTGGTGCAGGTTTTTCTCCCCCTAAAAATTTCAGAACTTTTGGTGTTGATGTAACCATGTTAAGAGTCGCTTGATCTAGCTCCATCTCAATCAAAATATAACCAGGAAAAAGACGCTCATCTTCCTCTTCTTCATCCACCGCAAAAAAATTCTTAAGGCGAACTGAAGGGACAAGGACCTGACCGAAGCGTTGATCATTGGTCTCGTTTATACGCCTGAGAAGATCCTTAAGGACTACCTCCTCATATCCAGCATACACCTGGGCTACATACCATCGTTTCATCTGTATCATGACCTCTTTAAAAAATACGTGCTGCAAGTTGCATTAGTACAAAATCTATAAAGCCCAAATACAGTGAGAAAAATACCACTAACACAAGAACCACTATAGTTGAACCAATTAGTTCTGACCTGCTCGGCCATGTAACCTTGGAAAACTCGCGATTCACTCCACTTAAAAACTGAAAAATACTTTTTATTTTTTCAACCATCTAGTTCACCGCTTATTTTATAAGGTTCAGACTGGCAGGCCAGGAGGGACTTGAACCCCCATCCATCAGATTTGGAGTCTGCTGCTCTACCATTCGAGCTACTGGCCTCACACTAACTTTATTTTGTTTCTTTATGCAGATGATGTTTTCTACACCATGAACAGTATTTTCTCAAACGAAGCGAACCGACAGTTCTCTTCTTTGCGACTAACTGAGTATAGTTTCGATGTTTACAATCTTCACAAGAAAGTGCTGTTATTACTTTATTTTTTGCCATTGTATGGTTACCTTTTGCCTCGACATTGACTTTTCTTCTTGGAGCCCGCGACCAGATTTGAACTGGTGACCTCTCCCTTACCATGGGAACGCTCTACCAACTGAGCTACGTGGGCCACTTTCTACACTAACCTATAGACATTCTATAAAAGTAGAGTAAAAAAACTAAAAAGACAAATCTCCTTAGCCTTTCTACTCACACTTTTAGAACTGGAGCTGGCGACTGGATTTGAACCCGCGGCCTGCTGATTACAAATCAGCTGCTCTACCAACTGAGCTACGCCAGCATACTTTTACCTTAACTTTGGAGCGGGAAACGAGACTCGAACTCGCAACCTACAGCTTGGAAGGCTGTCGCTCTAGCCAATTGAGCTATTCCCGCATAATTTTTTTGGTGGCGAGAGTAGGATTCGAACCTACGAAGGCTGAGCCAGCGGATTTACAGTCCGCCCCCTTTGGCCGCTCGGGAATCTCGCCCAAATTTTTAAAAATTTCAAAATACTTCTTTTTACTAAACTTTTAGTGAAATCAAGGATAATGCCTTTCTTATCCAATTTCAAATTTAATTTTTAATTTTTTTATTCGCCTTCCAGCGTCTCCTGCAGGATCTGCTTAACCTCATCTACACAACTTGAACATCCAGTGCCTACTCCAAGCCGCTCTGAGAGGCCATTATACGTAGTTACTCCAGCCTTGATTTCTTCCACAATTTGACTGTACATTACTTCCATACAAGTACAAACCAAATAATCTGGTTTTTCTAAAAGCGGGCTTTTACCTCTATCCATTATCAATCCCTTTTAAATATTATTTTTTGAAAACCACAAACAGATCAACGTTTTCGTTGATTTCATAGTTGAATACTCTATACTATAGCTATTATTTAAATCCAAAAAATAAAACGGACAGCTTATGAAAAAATTTACGTCAATTATTGCAATCATCGTACTGTCTACTTCAGTATTTGCCAATACAGCGCAAGAACCTGCTACTTTATCAAATCGATTTTCCGAAATTTGCAAAATACATCTTTCAAGTTTACCTGCCCCAGTTATAAAAAAAGAAGAACCAAGTACTTCAAAAAAGAAAACTGTTTTTGAAAGAATCTTTAAAGTAGAACGCCCCACCTACGATCTTAATACTCTTTCAGAATACGAACGCCATTCACTTGTCTATGAATTGTTTTCAAAATCACAACTAAAAGAACAAATTTCTTTAATAAATAAAAACACACTACAAGACCTTGAGCTGATTAATAATGGCGATCTGCTTAAAAGGATTAATCGCACCCAAACTACATTCGGTCATATCTATTTAGCTTCTCTCATAACTCACCCTTGTGATGATGTTATCGTTTTAAAAAAGCGCCAAGCTATCATAAAAACTTTTACTGAACAGGAAAAATTAGCAAAAGATTTAAATATCTTGCTTTTTAAAGTAAAAGAAACAGAGCCAATTCTTCTTAGTTTTTTAAAAGAAGAAGAAAAAGCAGAAAAATTCTTTGTAAGCCAACTTTACACTGAAAGCATTATGGCAAGTACAAACACTTCTGCTCATTGGCAACAATTTTTCACGACTTCAAGAAATATAATCACCATAGGTACTACAACAGCTTTTAATGCCTTCTATGCAAAGACTGCTTATGATACATGTAAATTAGACATACCAATCGCCCAAAAAATCTCTACTTCTGTAATGTTTGGAGCCATCGGAGCTTATATGGCGGCAATCACTTATATGAGTGAAAAAAACTATTTTGATCTTTTAAAATACATTCACGAAAAAACAAATGCTCTTCCTGCTACCATCAAAGCCCTTAACGCAATGGCAGAAGCTATCGATACCCACCCTGAGCTAAAACATCTTGAAAATGCTCAACAACTAATTGATTTTAAACACAAAGCAAAAACTCTTTCTCCAAAATTAAAATCTCTTATTACTTTACTAAAAACTCCTACATTCCAAGGAAAAGTTTCAATCTTTTCCTTAAAAGGCCGTGTACGAGCAGCATATGCATTAATGCAAGAAGTTAAAAATGAGCTTGCGCCTTTCCTTCTTGCTATCGGAGAGATTGATGCTTACCTTTCATGCGCCACTCTTTACAATGAATATAATGATAAGGAAAATAAATTCGCATTCGCTACCTACCTTGATCAAACAATCCCTTATTTATGTACCGAAAACATGTGGAATCCGTTTATCGCTTCAGAAAAAGCAATCGTTAACTCGATTACATTAGGAAATAACCTTCCGCTGAATATTATTTTAACCGGACCAAATGCTGGTGGAAAATCAACATTCATCAAAGGGATCACCTTAAACATCCTTCTTGCACAAACAATTGGTATTGTTCCTGCTCGTAATTTCAGCTTTACTCCTTTTGCAAAAATCAATACGTACATGAATATTTCGGATGATATTTCAGCTGGCAAGTCACTCTTTATGTCAGAAGTATTACGCGCTCAAGAGCTTGTTGATACCATACAAAATCTGCCTACAAACAAGTTTGTTTTTTCAGTCATGGATGAAATGTTTAGTGGAACTTCTCCAAAAGAAGGTGAGTCTGCAAGCTATGCGGTTGCAGAAAGCCTTGGTAAAAACACCAATTCAATACTCCTTCTTGCCACTCATTTCCCTGAGCTTAAAAATCTTGAATCTGCTACTAGAAACTTCAAAAACTACCAAGTTCGCGTTGTACGCCATTTGAATGGTATATTCAGCTACCCATTCAAACTACAAGAAGGGGCCGCTGATCAAAACGTTGCCATCGACATATTGAAACAACAAGGCTTTTCAAGTTCAATTTTAGATAGAGCGCAAGAAATTTTGGCAAAAAATAGAAACTGATTTTTCTTTATCTCATAAGCTTAATAAAAAGAGAGATGATTCCGATCGTCTCTCTTTTTTATCTATCTCACTTAAAAACATGCTGGCATAATCGACTAGATCAACAATCTCATTTAGCAAAATCCTCTCATTGCCTACACCTAGGACCCATCAATATCCTTCCCTAACAACAATCACCCACTAGAAATCTTTTTCGTTAACTCTCTTAATTTATAACTTACACTGAAGCTATTATTCGAATATTACACATTTACATAAAGAGGCTGACTTATGAAAAAACATCTTTCTTTTTTACCGCTAGCGCTATTGTTTATAACCTCGTTAGATGCCGCTCAAGCGCTCACCGCAAAAACAGGTGCTGACTGCTTAAATGATATCGCCATGATGCACCTGAGTAGCATGCCTGCAGTCATTCTCCCTATGAAAACTCAGAAAATAGGAATGGTAGAAATACCAGATTTTTTTTCAGTAAAAGATCTCTCTGGTTACGAACGCTACTCAGCTGCCTATAGAATTCTTGCTCAAGCATTAACAGAAACGCCTACAGACGTCTTA
Organism: bacterium; assembly: GCA_947502805.1. GTDB lineage: Bacteria > Babelota > Babeliae > Babelales > CAIQNR01 > CANNBR01. The sequence goes on along the minus strand of CANNBR010000020.1, from coordinate 1,803 downwards.
AACCAACACGGGCGTAAAGAGTTAGAACTTTTATGCGGAAGCCATACTCCTGCAAGTAATCTTGTAGCTATTCTCAATGAAACATCTACTGTATTCGGGCATATCTATTTTAATTTTCTCATAAGCTACCCAACAGTAAACGTAAAAACACTTACTGATCGCCAAGCTATCATTAGAAAATTACTTTCAGATGAAAGGCTTTTTAACCGATTTTCATCTGATCTTGCTGCAATAAAAAAATGCGAAACTCCACTGTTAAGCTGCTTACAAGAAGAAAATGCCTTAGAAAAACAATTTTTAGATATGAACTATTATGCTTATAAAAAGCCGGGACTTAGAAAGCTCAATGCGCTTAATAGTAATATACCTATCCAAGAATTATCCGTTATCCATAGACATGTTGGTAACTTTATAACGCCAGTTACTCTGCCGCTCATGGTTTCGTGGTTTGCTTATGTTGGCCTTTCAGACACTCTTTCTGCCTATATAGCGCTTACCTTAAAACAAGATCTAGCTCCGTTGAAAAAAGCTAGCGCAGATTTTGTTCAAGGAATAACGCATCCAAGCTGGAAGGCTATTTACTGGTTTGCCGCCCTTGAACCTATTGCTATCTGGATAGCCTATGATGGATCGAAAAAGTATTGCGACTTCCTTACCTTTACCCATATAAAAACAAATAGTATTGCAACGGTGATACGTACCGCCCATCACCTCACTCTTGTATTAGATGAAGCTCCTGAACTTAAAAATTTAACACACATTAAGAACGCAACTGATATTTTTAAAGCACGCACAAAGTCAATTAGCGCTGACTACCAAAAATTAGTCCGCATTCTTTCAACAAGCACGTTTAAAGGTGAAGTTTCATTAGCTTCAAGAAAGGGTCGCGTTCTTGCTGCCTTTAGTCTTTTACGTAGCATTCGTGCAGAACTGGCTCCTTTGCTTCTTGTAATCGGTGAACTTGATGCTTATGTTGCTTGCGCAAAACTTTATAAAAAACATGTAGGAAAAGATAACCACTTTACGTTCGCCGCTTATCTTAATCAAAACACCCCTTCTGTTGATGCACAAGATATCTGGAACCCCTTTGTTGGCGCAGAAAAAGCAGTTGCTAACTCTATTTCATTAGGTAGCGCTCTTCCTTTGAATGTCATTATCACAGGGCCAAACGCTGGTGGAAAGTCAACCTTCCTTAAAGGTTTAACCTTAGATATTCTTCTTGCGCAAACGATTGGTATCGTCCCTGCTCGCAGTTTTGCATTCACTCCGTTTGCAAAAATCATTACCTACATGAACATCTCTGATGATACTTCTGGCGGAAATTCTCTCTTTAAATCTGAAGTACTCCGTGCTCAAGAGCTTATGGATACCATCGAAAAACTCGATAAAGGTTGTTTTGCTTTCTCTATCATGGACGAAATGTTTAGTGGGACTTCTCCAAAAGAAGGTGAAGCTGCAACGTATGCCGTAGCAGAAGACCTTGGAAGTAATGCAAATTCCATTCTCCTTCTCGCAACACATTTCCCAAAAATTAAGGAACTCGAAGTAACAGGTAAAAACTTTAAAAACTACCAAGTCCGTGTTGTCTACAATGAAGATGGAACCTTCAGCTACCCTTACAAACTCACTGAAGGAGCTGCTGATCAAACGGTAGCTATCGACATTTTGAAAGACCAAGGGTTCAAGGGATCCATTCTTGATAAAGCAAATAAAATTCTAGGAAAGTAAAAAAACCATGCAAAAAAAACTATATCTCTACCTTTTGCCGCTTCTTTTAGCGGCAACCCCTCTGGCAGCACTCAC
>CANNBR010000019.1 GCA_947502805.1 bacterium | reverse complement strand
CAAACGGAATAAATGTTCCCTGCTCTGCCAAAAATTTTATAAGAAATGAACTCTCTTTAAACGGAAACATTCCTTTTATAGTAGCAAGTCCAAAAAACCCCTGTGTAGGATTCAGTGTCTCATTAATAAAATCTGCGTAGACCATAGGTTCAATAAAAAAATAGGGTATTTTTTTATTTACTAAATCAGTCTTAAAATTAATGGCTCGAGCAAGCTCCAAAGAAATATCATTGGTTTCCATCCACTCGAATCCACTTGTGAATCCAAAATCGCAATGCCCTTGTTTTTTACTCACCCCCATTAAAAAACCCTGCTGTAACACTTGATAAAGTGGCTTATTGGAACCTATAAAGACCGGCTGAATATACTTATTTGCATAGGCTTTAAATACTGTATTAAGTGGCAAATTGCCCAAGAAAGGAATTTTATACGATGCATTAATTTTCTTTTCATAACGATTGTAATCAACATCAACAGCAAATCTATCTGCTTGAGAAGAAGGGTTTTTCCAAATAAACGAACCACCTGCTTTATAGGTTGAACCTTTTTTGAAATGAAAATTTCTACTAACCTGAGCAAACCCCAAACGTAATTTTACTTCAAATGGATCATCTTCTTTTATCATGAGAATCATATCTCGCTCTTGAAAAGAAGAATCTTTAAACGTTGGATACAAAGAAATTCGTTCAAAAATATCCAATGAACGAAGAGTTGCCAATGATTGCTGAATTTTTTCTTTACTCCAAGCCTCCCCTTCCTTGTACGAGACCAATTTCATAACTTGATCGTAAGGCACCTTGGTATAACCGCGAGTAATCGTCTTTCCAAACACTACACGTTGTCCTTTTTTGCAGCTCCATACAACACGAAATCCATTTCCTTCTTCTTTAAGGAGATATGAAAGATGTGCATGCAAATATCCCTGCTCATGCATTTTTTTACTAAGAAATGCACGCTGCAATGATAATGCTTCAATAGAAAATGGAATGGGCCCTTTCTCATTTTTTAGCTCTTCTGCTAGAGGAATTCCTTGATATGAGCCAGGAAAATGATTCACTTCTATTCCAGATAAAAAACGCCTAGCACCTTCATTAATAACCACTAGCAGAACTTGCTGTGAAGGTTTTTTTTCTAAAGGAAAGTATTCCTTTTTTACAATACTGGCATCCCAAAACCCTTGTTTTTGATACCAACTTATACACTCATGAAGAGCTTGCTTTTCCAACTCTTCATCAAAAAAACGTGCATGTTCAATGTGCCTAAAAAACTCTTTGCGTAACCATTTTTCATCAAATGTTTCAACTCCTTTAAGCACTACTTTTTTTATTGAAAAACGACACCCCTCTTTAATAATAAAATATTCTTCATCCATTTCATCTTGAGCACTCTCTACTGATGCATCCCAAAATCCCTTTTTTACATAATCAGTTTGCAATTCCTGCGCGGCAATAGCAGAAGGAAGAAATACCTCAGCCGAAGTAAGATCAGCTACTTTTTTTTGTAATTCAGAAAAAGAAAAATAATGGTTTCCAAAAAAAAGAGTCTTTTTTCGTTTTTCAAGATCACCTGTTACTAAATTCGACTTCGCTCTTTGAACTATGGCATTACATTCCTCACTACCCAATGGCGCATGATCAATAATGTTACAAGGGATATCTGATACAGTAAAAAGTTTTTTTTTCTTAATAACAATACGAACCACAACTGTTTTTGAAGCATTGTCATAGTCTAATGTTGCTCTTATTTCACCGTTCTTATAACTGGATGCTTCTAAAAACTGTCTCATAGCTTTTAAGGACTCTTCATGCCGCTCAAGAGAAAATGGATCACCACTAGTTTGCTCATACAAACGCACATATTCATCTTTGCCAGAAGAAATTCCCTGTATTTTAATACTCTTCAAAATCCAAAGACGTTCAGCATGTAACCAAACACTGGTACCTTTATCCCGATGAATAAAACAAAAAGTTCCTTTTTCAAAACAATTTTTTTGACCTACCCGTTCAACTCCATGCAAAAATTGTTCTCGCGTTACAAATGTACCTGGAATAAGGCCCAGTAAACCCTGCAACTCATGCTGAAAACTGCTAATATCGCCAGAACATTCGAATGAATCTACTTTAAAGAGTGTTGGTATCACCGATACATCAGGTGAAAAAAGAACATTTTTATTAAATGAAACTTGATACGAAGATTCAAAAGGCTCAGAAATACCTACGCAAACTCCTAGAGAAAATAAAAAGAAAAGAACAGGAGCTAAAAACCGCACGATAATCCTCCGAGCGTAGCGCGTAGTCCGGCATAGCCTTAAAAATCTTACTCAAGCTCTATGCGAAAGTGGATGGCAATGAAGAATCAACTCTATAACTTACATCATCTTACTAGTGTAACAAGAGGTATAAAAAAGCCCACCTAACCATTCTTTTCGAAACAAAACCTGCTATACTTAAGAGCTATTCAGATTAAATAAAATTAAAATAAGGTAACAAGCCATGAATCAATTTAAAAAAAATGCCCTGTTCTCTTTGCTCTTTGCAACACAAGTAACAACTACAATTTCTCATGCACAGGAAACTGCCCCCACAGCAGAACAAACTATTGATATCACAATGCAGCGCATTCAAAAAATACCTTTTTATATTTCTAATCTTTCAAGTTCTGATTTTTTAGCAGTAGGCTGTTGTGCTGTTGTTGGCGCTGCAATCGGCCATATTAGTACCTGCGCAATTGCACATCTTTTAGATAAAAATACTAATATTGAACTTAGCTTTTATAACCCTGAAAAGTGGGGTAAAAGTCTCTGGCTTGGAACTGTTAGTGGAGCAATAATCCTAGGGCGTACTTCACTTACTTCTTTCGGTCCTGAATCTCTTGCTCAACAAGTAAATCAGCCTCTGCTTACTGTTGTTATCGGCTCAGAACCTAACGATCTAAAAAACACCTTAGATGGCATGTATGTAAGTAATCGATTTGCTCGTGCAGCTGCCTTTAGAGATCTTGATATTCTACGAAATACTCTTTCATTAATTCTTAATAGTTTTACAAAACTCAAAGGAAAAGCTGGTTACTCAGAAGCAAAAAGCCTTACTCCTGTGATTATGTCGTACATAGCACAGGTTAAAGATGCGATGCTTAATATAAAAAATGACCCTCGCTGGCTTGAAGAATGCAATGCTTCTACTTTGGCAATGCAACAGGCAACTATGAACCACAACCACAATGCCCAACTTGCAGGAGCAGTGGTTCAACTTGCTCATAGTCGATAAAATCGTATTAAAAAAACACAGGCCCTTAGGAACATTCTATGAAAAAATATTATTTTTATATTTTATTATTTTCTTACTTTTCAAATAGCACTACAGCAGATTTCACAGTTTCTCCACAGAAATGCGCTCTTTCTCTTTTAGCAGCAGTGGCGATCAAATCAGAAAATCCACTTCACTGCTATGAAACACTGCCACCTGCCATACGTCTGTGTCCTAACTTTGTGAAACGTGTACATGTTTTTATAAAAATAAAGGGCGGTTTTTTAATTCCTTATAAAGACTACAACGATAGCCTCTAGAGCTGCTTCAGTTGCACATAAAAAATTAGACTGTGTTCGTTAGCAAACACAGTCTAATTTTTTAAGCATTCTACGTACTGCAATGGTGCCAATAATTGCAGTAAACACAAGAAGCGCTGCACAACACCACCAAAAGGGCAATGATCCTTGTTGCCCTATCACCGCTGCTCGCATTCCTTCAGCCGCATATACCAGCGGATTCAGCAAATCGAAGTAAGCCGCCACATGATTTGCTTCATACAAACGTTGCCAGGTGAAAAAATAAGCACCAGTCCAAAAAAGCATATCGCCTATACGAACTCGAATATGATGAAGTTCATCAAGTGAATCAATTAAACTTATGTATAGAAGCGTCATTACTCCATAAAAAAGATATGCGCAGAAAAAAATACAAAAAACTTTAAAGAATGAAATTGAAGCCAAAGGAAATCTATCTTTCATAATGAGATAAGACACTGGCAATATTGAAGCTCCTATTGCCATTAACTGCACTGATGTTGAAAGACAAAACGTAACCAAAACTGTCCACTGAGGAATTGGCAATGTCAGATGATAGAAAATTGTTTTCGGTCCTTTCATGTCAGAAAGAAAGCGTACTAAATTTCCAAAAATTCCCATGGATCCCCATTGTGCGCACTCACCACAGGCAATAAACACACCTGCTTGCGCATATGAACCAAATCCAATGTACTCATACATGTATACAAGCACCGCTGTCCATATCATCGAATTAATCAGACGACGCACAAACATTGATCTAAAAACAAAAAGATCCCGCTGCATTAATCGAGCGCAAATCTGAAGATTCCATAAAAGACGTGATGTTTTTATATTCATACTTTTACTACCTTTATAAACTGACTTGATTCTGTTTGGTTTCAACCTGCTTTTTCAATCACAGGCTCCTACTCGTCGTCCTCAGCGAGGCGAAAGTCGCAGCGATGCATATAATGCATCGACCAGACGAAGCGAGCGTAAGGATCCAGAAATAAACTACACCAAAGTCATCATCATTTATCAAAGAAATCGACCACTCAGATAATGCACATACTTATTCACTGTAATGATTTTTGCGCAATTATTCTGGATCCTTACGCTTAGTCGCTTGTCCGCACATTCGCACGAGACAATCTCCTATCGCTGAGGACGACGAGTGGAGGATTTTTTCTCTATTAATCTTTGCCATAAAACTCAACAAAATCTAAAGCTACAAATTATAAGCAATCGAGTTTTTGTTTCATTTTTATCGTTCCAACTGCGCCAACAAGGGTTGTGAAAAATATGAGTGCAATGCAGCACCACCAAAAAGGTAAATACCCTTCTTGTCCCATAACTGCAGCGCGCATTCCTTCGGTTGCAAATACCAAAGGGTTTAAAGCAAGGCTCAGGTAAGCAATTGCAGGACTTTTTGCAACTAACACAGCCCAGGTAAATTGATAACAGCCTAAAAGCCATAGTGGAAAAATTACACGGTTCCAAATATTTCCAATTGCCTCCACATTTTTAATCATGCAAATAATCCAGAGAGAAAAAAAACCATAAAAAAATTGTGAAAGTACAAAAACAAGTAAAAATTTAGAGAGGGAAAACTGCGCAAAAGAAAAATTATTCCACAATAACAGTTTTGAAAGTGGTAAAATAAAAATAGCGATTGCCATTCCTTGTAGCGCATTTGAAAGCGCAATTCTCACAAATACCATCCATTGAGGAAGCGGAAGAGTCAATGCATACGTAATAGAACGCCCACCTTGCAAGTCGCTGATGGTGGCACACACATTATCCATCACTTCAAAAAAACCCCACACCGCTACGTTGGCACATGCCATAAAAAGTCCAATAGCATCCGATGTATCTCCAAAACCAATGTACTGAAAAACCAGAGTGGTGATGGTTACCCAAAGAGCCATATTGATAAGTCGATTATAAAAATAAGGCCTAAAAACAGCCATGTCACGCCAGATCAAACGCGCACAAACTTGTATATTCCATAGAGGATGAGAGATTTTTTTATTCATATATTTCCTTAGAGGCAATCGAGTTTTTGCTTCATCTTTATAGTACCAACAGTACCAACTAAGGTAGTAAAAAATACAAGCGCAGCACAACACCACCAAAAAGGTAAATATCCCTCTTGCCCCATTACCGCAGCTCGAACACCTTCCATACAATACAACAAAGGATTCAGGAGATTGAGATAGGCAAGCGCAGGACTTTTTGCAACAAACGATGCCCACGTGAATTGATACCCACCTAAAAACCAAAGGGGAAATACTACACGCATCCACACATCACCAATGGCTTCTAAGTTTTTTACCATACTTGCAAGCCAGAGTGAAAAAAATCCATAAAACAGATGGGAAAGAACAAAAATGATTAGAAATTTATAAAGACACATTTGATCTAAACAAAAATTATTCCATAATAGTACCTTTGCCATCGGAAGAATAAAAATCGCAATCGCCATTCCCTGCAATGCATTGGAAATCGCAATTCTAAAAAAGACCATCCACTGAGGAAGAGGAAGAGTAAGCGCATAGGTTATTGAACGCTCACCTTGCAAGTCACTAATTAAACGAGAGACGTTTTCCATTACTTCAAAAAAACCCCAACTTATCGCATTAGCACAAGCCATAAAGAGCCCAAGGCTTATCGACGCATCACCGAAGCCAATGTACTGAAATACAATAATCGTAATCCCCGCCCATAACGCACCATTAATAAGACGACCATTAAATCCAGGCAGAAAAACTACCATATCGCGCCAAATTAAACGGATACAAGTCCGTAAACTTAATAATTTCATATACTATCTTTCACTTATGCTTCTTGTTTCGCTTCTTCATTTGCTTCATTCATCAATGCAATAAACACCTCTTCCAAGTTCGCCTTTCCATGGGCGCTCAGTAGATTTTCAGGTGTATCAACAAGACGAATAATCCCACGATCAAGCACACACACTCGATCAGAAAGTTTTTCAGCTTCGTCAAGATAATGAGTAGTCAAAAGAACGGTAACGCCCGAAGAGCGCAAATCTTTAATAATCTCCCAAATATCGCGACGAACATGAGGATCAAGACCAACCGTTGGTTCATCAAGAATAACGAGTTCAGGTTGATGAATGAGGGTGCGAGCAAGCATAAAACGTTGTTTGTACCCACCAGAAAGAATGTCAGCTTTTTGCTGAGCATATTTTTCCAATCCAAACTTTTTCATCAACTCTCTGCTTCGCTCTCTTGTCACTTCATCGGGCAAACAGAAAAAGCGTCCCGCAAACATAAGGTTTTCTTCCAACGTTAACATCATGTCGACATTGGGCTTTTGAGGGCAGAACCCAATAGTGCGACGATACTCAACAACATCATCATAAATAGACTTGCCATCTTTAAGAATATCGCCTGATGTTGCAGGATGCAGTGTTGCAATAATGGTAGAAAGAGTTGTTTTACCTGCACCATTTACCCCGAGTAATGAAAGAACTTCTCCCTTCATAATAGCAAGACTAACTCCCTTGAGCGATTCGATGAGACCCCTAGGTGTTTTGTAAGTCTTGGTGATTGAGCGAATAGAAAGTAGTTGCTTCATAAAAGCTCCTTCAGGTTTAGAACAACCTTTAAATGGGGTTTAAAAGAGCTTTTAGATTATCAAAAACACCTTTAAACCTCAACAGATAGGGACTTTTTTATTCAATGCAACGAAAAACTCCGCGGTAATCACGGTCTTTTAAAAAAGGCTCAACTTCAATATCTTCTAATTTTTTTTCTGCTGCACTCTTATGAAGCGTATCAAGAAATTTTTCAACACCATCCCTGCTACCACAGGCGATAATTTTTACATGAACATTCTCTAGTGCCTGAATCATTCCCTCAAGCCCATGCTTTTGGGCATGTTTCTGAACAAACTCACAGAGAACTTCGGTATTATTTTTTGAGACAAAAGTTATTCGCAAACATTGATTCATCGGCACTTCTCCTTTTTTAGATATGCACTTGAAGATAAGGCACAAAACTAGCAAACAGTCATTGCGTTTGTCAAAACATCTCCTACAATGAAAAATTTTTATAAATTTTTTTATTCTTCTAATGGCTTAAAACTGTGTATCGCAGCCATTTCTTAATTAGACCGCTTTACTTTACCCCCTTTGGCAGCTATTTTTAAGAAAAAAATATAAGGGTCTAAAATGATTACATTACAAAAACCGCGTGTTCGTTTTGCTCCTGCCCCGACAGGTATGATGCATTTGGGTAATATCCGTACAGCTCTTATGAACTATCTACTTGCACACCAAAAGCAAGGAACGTTTTTATTGCGCGTTGAAGATACTGATCTTGAAAGAAATTTTGATCCTGGTGCAGAAAAAATCAAAGAAGATTTAGCCTGGCTTGGGCTTACTTATGATGAAGGCCCTGGAAAAGAGCAAGCATCCATGGCTCCCTACTTCCAATCCCAACGAGACCATATCTATAAAAGAGAGTTGGAATCATTCATTGCTAAAGGTTTTGTCTATCGTTGCTTTTGCACCTCAGAAGAACTTGATAGAAAACGTGAACGCCAAATCTCCCTCAAACAACCACCTCGTTACGATGGTACCTGTGCAGCACTCACTAAAAATGAGTCTGATACAAAAGCTCAGACTGTTCCTTTTATCTGGCGTATGAAGGTTGATCATACTAAAACAGTAACTATCCATGATCTTTCTCATGGGCCAGTAGTTTTTGATCTTAAAAATTTTTCAGACTTCCCGATTTCACGACAAAATGGCAGCGTTACGTTTATGTTCGCTAATTTTATTGACGACGTTTTAATGAGCATTGACTGTGTTATTCGAGGTGAAGACCACCTCAGTAATACCGCAGGACAAGCAGCAATGTACCTTGCTTATGGCGCAAAAATTCCATTGTTTTGGCACATGCCTATTTTATGCAGCACTGATGGGAAAAAACTTTCTAAACGTGATTTTGGCTTTTCATTACGCGATTTAAAAGATTCCGGATTTTTACCTGAAGCGATTATAAATTACTTGGCAATCATCGGTGGATCATTCAAAAATGAAATCATGAGCAAACAAGAACTTATCGAAGCCATGAACTTTGATTCAATTTCAACAACCGGGCAAATCAAGTATGACGTTGAAAAACTTCATTGGGTGAACCATAAATGGATCGCAAAACTAAGCACTGAAGCTTTGACCGATCACTGCTTGCCTTACCTACATGAAGCATATCCAACTACACAAACAATGGATCGTGAGATTATTACAAAGGCACTTTCCTATATCCACCAAGAAATGGTCACCTTGCGCGATTGCGTTATATTACTGGCTTTCTATTTTGATACCCCTGTTTACGAACAAGATATTGCCCGCACCATCACAATTCCTGAAAAACTTCCTGCTTTATGCACGGTGATAAAAACAAGTATAGCTGAGCAAACCACTGAAGCCTTTCTTATAACAGCTAAAAAAGAAGCTACAACTGCTGGCATAGCACCAAAAGAACTTTTTTCATTCATTCGCTATGGACTTACAGGATCTATTACAGGCATTGGGATCGTACAGCTTGGCGACTTGCTTGGCTATAAAGAAATACAAAACCGACTAATGAAATTCTTACCACTTGTTGGGTAAATTCTAGAAACATTATTTATAAAAGAAGGGGCGCTTTTTCAAGCGCCCCTTCTTTTATAAATCTAATTTTTTCTAAACAAAAAACTCTAATGGTTGATCTTTGGAACAAAGTTCTTTGCAATGATTACATGATGACTCAAGAATAACTGGCTCAGCTTTCTTAGAAGAATCGTAAGTTAAAATTTTTGATTCTTTTTTTTGTAAATCTTTTTTTGAAGATGCGATGTTATATAAATCTTTACCTACAGATTTGATTTCTGCGATAAGCCAATTTGTTTCTTTTTTTAATTTTTTGGCATACCCACTTTCTTCATGCGCATAGACACTTACATTCATCGCAGCAATTCCTAGAAAAACTAATCTTTTCATATCTCTCTCCATAGCTTTATTCACAGTAACAACTCGACCCCAAAGCTTATCGAAAGGTTTTTTAAAAACCTAGCTATCTATTAAAAATTATAAATTAAGATGACTATTGTTCTAAGCGATTTGGCTTTTTCGTAAGCTCACTTACTATTTTCTTAGCTTCAAAATAAGCCATAACTTCTAAAAAAACAGGTTCCATTGCTCGCGGAACAAAAAACTCAAAAATACTTTCCGGAACATTATACGAACGATCAAAAGCTATATGTTCCGTTCCTCGTAGTGCCGAAGAAACAAGCCAGCAAAGACTTTTTTCTAATCGTGCTGTGTAATAAAGGCAGTAGTGTTCTTGCATAAAGTAGGTCCTCTTCATTTATTTGATAAGCATTTATTATACAATTTACTTTTCAATTTTGTTAGCACAAGACGCAGGTGCTGCCCGCAGAGGGCAACAGAAAGCTAAGATATTAAAAGAATAAAGGTTCTTGCGCGTATAGCATCTTGTTCTCAAAAAAGTAGAATTTCTAAAAAATACGCTTTTTAGTACACTTGCTATCTTAATGTTTACCTTATATTCGATTTTCAAGGAGTAGTCATGACTACTGATCACTCGCAAAAAATAGGACTTTTGACTGCAACCATCGTTGGCATGAATGCAATGATTGGTGCAGGAATTTTTACCATACCAAGTGCATTAGCAGGAAACGCAGGTCCAGCAAGTATTCTCACTTTTGCCTTTGTCGCTTTTGCCGTATGGTGCATGGCCCAATCAATTGCTCGTGTTGCTCAGCTGTTTCCTCAAGAAGGATCGTTTTATGCTTATGTTCGCCCCTGGGGCGGCCATACCATGGGCCTCTTTGCCGCAAGTTGTTATCTGCTTGGTATAACTATTGCGATGGGACTATTGACTCACTCTGCCGGTGAACATCTTGTTCGCTATGTGCCTTCAAGTTCTCCACAATTTTTAGGCGGGTCGTGCCTTATTGCCCTTACTTTCTTAAATTTGTTTGGCATTTCACTCTCATCTATTAGCCAACAGATTTTAATCGTTCTCACAGTGTTTCCATTACTTGCAACGACGGCACTCTGTTTTACCAAGGCATCCCTTTCTAACCTTGTTCCCTTTGCTCCTTATGGAATAAAAAGCATTTTTGAGCAAACTAGAACTGTTGCCTTTTCCTTCTTTGGATTTGAAGCAATAGCATCGCTTTTTGCCATTATTCGCGATCCACAAAAAAATCTTCCCCGTGCAATTTCTTACTCATTAATGATAGTTGCCGGCCTCTATCTTTTATTTGTCACCTCTCTTATTTTAGCTATTCCATTACATTATTTTTCTGAATATCCAGGACCGGTAGCCAATGCGCTTATTCATGTTTTTCCGGGAAAAGATTGGGTTATTGAATGCATCCATATTTCAAGTTTATTTGCCATCCTAGGAACCTTACATTCAATGATCTGGGCATCGGGAGTACTTACCCTTTCCTTATTTAAAAAAATACGGGTGTGCTCTACACAACAACTTTTGGTATGCGGAGCTCTTAATAAACAATCAGCGACCATTTTTATTGGTGGATGCATTTTTGGAAGTTTTTATCTTTTAAGTAGCACTCTCTCTTTTATCCTTACTGCATTGTTTTTAATCACTTCTTATGTTCTTGCAATGATAACTTTGTTAACAATCCCTTCAGAATGGAAATCAGGACGCAATGCTATTACCGTTACTGGAATAGCAACCGCACTACTTATTTTTTATTTTGCAGCAGATAATTGTTGTCAATCAGGTATGAAAAAATTATGTTCAACTGCGGCAACAGTCTGTAAAACTATTTAAAAGGAAGCAGTAAAATCCCCCTTCGCCAAGGCTTCGGCGGACTCCGGTCCCCAGAGGGGATCCTCGTAAGATTACATAAGGTTGATTTGACGGCATAAAATGCATAATGCTATAACTTATTTAAATAATTTTTAAGCAATAAAAAAAAGGATCCCCATGAGGATAATACGCATTCTCCTTTCTTGCTTCCTAGCCTTCTCGTTCTCTTCACTACTTGCGCGAGTAACACTTGATTACAATGATGGCTATCAACTTTTTGGTACTGTTCTTCCAACTGCTGTCCTTAACAGAGAATGTAGAGAACTACTTAAAGAAGAAGGCAATGGCATAGACGAACGTTTTTCATTTTCAACTTCTTTCTATGGACAAAAAGCAACCTCTGCCCGTGATCTTCAAAAAAACGGCTCATCTGTAGGTGACGTTCATGGTCGATTAAATATGATTGGTTTACTGTATGGAGCATTACCAACAGGAGTTGCACAACCATCGCTTTTACAAACTGCTGCTCTACAAACCTTTCAAAACATCCCGATTCCTGGCGTATCAATTGCCAATCCAACCTATACTGATCTTACTCAAAATTTTGGATTTTTTACTGATGAAGGTAAATATCATAAATCTGGTTTACGCTTCCAAGCTTCAGTACGTCCTTTTCAAGATCTTATTTTTACCGTACAAGCTGGTATTGCTGACTTACAGCAAACAACAAGCCTTATAGGAATGACCCCTTTATCAACGCAGAGCAGTGTCTATCCTGCAAACGCTCCCAACCCCCTCCTTCCAGCAGGATTTCCGGTCGATCAGTCAAACGTTGAGCAATATCTCATGGAACCGTTCCAACAAATATTTCAACAACTCGGAGTGACGGTTGGGAATATTCAACAAACAGGAGCTGAAGACGTTTCTTTTAATGCAATTTTACATCACAACTTTCCTATCAACCAAGACGCGGACCCTGAAGAATGGGCTTACTTTATTTTCACTCCAATCTTACAAATCGGAGCCACTGCTGCTGCTGCAAAAGCCACAGACCCCAATAAGCTTTATGATATTTCTTTAGGTAACAATCGTCACCAATCAGCAAATATTGCCGCTGGATTTAGCCTTGATTTTGCAGAAACATTAGAACTTGATTTTTTTACTGGTATTACCCATTTCTTTAGTAGAACCTACTCGGCACGCGTCCCAACCCATCAATTTCAATCAACCCTGTTTCCTTATTCAACTGGAATAATCTCAAAGCCAGGGCAATCATGGTTTCTTAGTCTTGGCGTTAATGCTTATCACCTCATAGATAATCTTTCTATCTACGCTCAATACCTCTATATGGCCCATTTAAAAGATAAAATTTCACTCGTAACTCCTGATTCTGCATTTTTACCAAGCCGCCTTGAACAAGACAGTCCTTTCAAAATCCAAGTTGCCAACTTTGGATTCGATTACAACCTATCACCAAACTTTGCTCTAGGATTTGGCTATCAATGGCCGCTAGCCCGTCGAGGAGCTTATAAAACAAATACCGTACTTCTAAATCTAACGCTAACCTTCTAAAAATGGGCCTGATGCATAATTCCACTAGACAGGCAAGCTTAAAGCCGCTATCTTAGATGAGTAATAAAATTATGGTCTTTACTCTCACTGAAAGGATGCTGAAACTCGCATGTCAAAGAAAAGAGCAAACATCGAAATTCACGTCAGCAATAACGTCGAACGATCATTACGCCAATTAAAGAAA
>CANNBR010000018.1 GCA_947502805.1 bacterium | reverse complement strand
GCATGATTACCAGCGCTGTTTCATTGTTGATACAGTAGACATTTGGAAAAATCTTTTTTCTCAAAGTTCTATGCATGTAATAAGTGCGCTCATTCCTTTATATCTTTCTACTCGCCAAGCAAATCATGCGATTCATAAGCATTTTTATAATTCAATAAATCATGAAAATATTAATCAACCGCCAAAGTTTTTAAAAGAAATAGCGGTAGCAGATGCGATTGTAGCGCTACCTTTTATTGGATTAAACGCTTATGGATGGTGGTTTAGTAAAGACCCTATGGAATTTAGGCGGGTACAAGTATTCAACGCAGGTCTTATTTCCACGTTACTAACAAAGTATACGCTTAAGGGGTTTAAGCATAAAGATGCGTATAGGCCATGGCACCAAGATTTTTCATGTGAAAATCAAGCTGATAATGGATGGCCATCAGGGCATGCTGCTATGATAGCCTATCTTGCCACGTACTGGGGTTTAGAAAAAGGATATCGATGGGGAATTCCATTGGGAACATTTACCCTGTACGCCATGGCAATTAATGTTGTAACTAATCACCATTATATATCGCAGGTATTTGTCGGGGCTGGCCTTGGGGTTCTTTTTGGAGTTTCTGCTCATAAAACATTCCAGAATCTTGCAGATAATGAAGATCTTTTTGTTGGATTGGGGACAAATGTGCATGGAAGCCCTGCTTTAAGAATAGCTTATGATTTTTAAAAAGAGCGACAGCGAAGGCTTTTTCTTTTTATGTTGTTCAGTATTGTTGAGTTAAAAAAAAATGTTGTGATACGGTTGTTATACAGTTTTTAAAAATAGTAAAACTGCGGTTCTTAAAAAAAGGAGACGGCGATGGAAGGATACTGTGTTAAATGTAAGGCTAAATGCGAAATCAAAAACGGTAAAGACGTGTTGATGAAAGCAAAAGGCGGCAAGCAGCGCAATGCTCATAAAGGCAATTGCGTAAAATGCGGTACTGTGGTGTTTAGAATTATGCCAAACACCCCAGCAAAATAAGATACACAAGTAATGGGAGACCTCCTGCGCAGAACACTATGCAGGATAGATAAAGGAGGTCGCATCTCTGCTTGTTTCAGGATACAAAAAAGTATAAGCCCCAGCTCTGGGGCCATCCGTTTTTAAAGGGTCTGACATGAATTTTAGTAGTCAATTTTTTTCTGTGGTTATGGTTTTTAATGTTTGTGCTCAGGCTGCAAGTGAAAAACAAGTACGAACCTGTCATCTTTCAGGATGGTATGAAACAGATAAAGAGAAATTGCAAGAGCAATTACTGCAGTGTGAAACTGATGCGGCTCATTTTTATTCAGCTGGGCTTGAAGAAGTACGGGCAGTTATTGTTCCTCACGCCGGTTATAAGTATTCGGGTTCATTGTCAGCGGCAGGATTACGGCTTTTTGATAAGAAAAAAATAAAGCGAATTATTCTTTTAGCTCCATGCCATTCTTGGGTTACTGCGCAGGCAAAAGCATTTGTAACAGATGAACTACACTATGACCTTCCTTTAGGATCCTTGGCTCTTGATAATAAAGCAGCTACTCAGTTGGTGGAAAAAAATAAAAAACTTTTTATGTGGGGGAAGAATATTAATCCGGTAGAAAATGCTTCTCATAATCCTTTTGATAAAGAGCATTCTATGGAAATAGAGTTGCCTTTATTGCACTATTATATGCCCGACGCTACTGTTTTACCTGTTATTATAGGGCATGGTCTTTCTCAAAAGCAGTGCGAAGAAATAGCAAAAGCATTGAAGCCGTTTATTAATGAGGAAACAGGCCTTGTTATAAGTTCAGACTTTATTCATTACGGTAGTACGTATAACTTTCTTCCCTTTCAGGGAAAGACATGTCTTTTAGACCGAATTCGGGCGATGACTAGTGAAGTTATGCAGCCTATTTTTAAACATTCTTTCACTGAATTTCAGATTGCTCTAAAAAAGACAAAAGCAAATGTATGTGGTTATGAGCTGATTTCAATTTTGCTGGCTCTTCTTGCTGATGCTCAGTTTAAAAAACTTGCACCATATTTGGTTGGGTATGGAACTTCATCGGATGGAAAATTGAATGAAAAAGAAATTTCTAAAGGAACGGTGAGTTATGGAACGATTGCTTTTGCAAAAGGGAGCAAAAAGGACATTCCTCTTTTAACCGATTATGAAAAACGTTCATTGCTTGAGTATGCGCGCAATTCGATTCAGCAACGATTTGCAAAGAAATGTGGTGCAGAGCTTTTGACTCCTCTTCTTTCTCCAGGGTTGCAACAACAATGCGGTACATTTGTTACCTTAACTGATGCAAAGGGAGTTTTGCGTGGATGTATTGGAACAGTTATGCCTCGTGAGTCATTGTATGTAGCAGTTCGTGACAATGCTCAGTCAGCAGCTTTTAATGATCGTCGATTTGCTCCTCTTTCTTTAATTGAATTGAAAGATCTTAAGGTTGAAATTTCTCTTCTTTCAGTTCCACGAGAAACCTCTCAAGAAAAAGTTACTTTGGGTGATGGAGTGATATTTGAAAAAGATGGGCAATCAGCGCTCTTTTTGCCTGAAGTTGCACTTGAACAAGGGTGGGATCTTCTAACTATGTTTTCTCAGTTAGCTAAAAAAGCGGGACTTTCTTCTTCTGCGTGGAAAGATGCAAAAGCAAAGTTTAAGGTTTTTAGAACTGAGAAAATAAAGTTATAGGCTTGATATGAACAGTTGAATGCGACATGTACAGGGCATGGAAAAAATTTCATCTTTTGTTACACTATCCCTTTCTACTCATTTTTTTTATAAGGTTTTAAGCTCCATGTCCTATTGGAATGAACAGTGTAAGATAGGTAATCTTGCATTTCCCCGCTTTATTGGTGGCCCACTTGATGGGATTACTGATTCTCCCTTTCGGAAAATTGTCCGTAATTTTTCTACCAAGGAACTTCTTTATACGGAAATGCGCCATGTTGCCTGTGTAGCAAATGATACCGGTAAAACAAAGGCGCTTTATTTTTCCCAAATGGAACGGCCGCTTAATTATCAAGTTTCTGCAAGTAAGATTGATTTTATTCAACAAGCGTGTGAGCGCATTGTGGAATCAGGTGTTGATATGGTCGATTTAAATATTGGATGCCCAGCTCGGTTGGTGGTGAATTCAGGGGCTGGTTCAGCATTAATGGCTGATCTTCCACGATTAAAAGTGGTACTTGATGCTTTTCGTAAAGCATTGCCGATTCCATTCACCGTTAAAATGCGTGCGGGATATAAAGAACATAATGCTGTTGAAGTTGCGCAGTTAATACAAGATTGTGGTGTGGATGCTTTGGCAATTCACCCTCGATTACAGACACAGTTTTTTGCAGGTTCTCCTGATTACACTATTGCGGCTCAAGTAAAGCGAGCGGTAACAATCCCTGTTATTATTTCGGGCGGCGTGGTCAATTGGGCAACAGCAAAGGCGGTGTATGAACAAACGGGAGTTGATGCCTATTTGATTGGTCGTGGCATTTGGTCAAAGCCCTGGAAGTTGCATGAAATGCAAGAACATTCCCAGGGGCGTTTGTACCGGGTTGAAGAGTCGGTGATACTTGCCTCTGCGCTTGCACATGTTGATGCAATGGTTGAATATTATGGGCAGCGTGGTTTGTATGCATTCAGAAAACATTTGCCTTTTTATGTCAAAGGGAAAATGTGTGCATCACAGTTACGACAACGGTTGGTAGTTTCTCATGACGTTGAGGAAGTAAAGGCAGGATTAAGACAGTTTTTTGGAGCGTAAATAACATGAAGAAAAAAAAAGGAACATCAAAAACAGTATCACTTTGTATCGGTGCAATTCTTTGCTTTTTTATTGCGCATCGATCATTCACTAATGAGACAGGGAGTTTTGATAGAATTGTTTCGTGTCTTGCATTCCCTTTTATTCAAATTCAGCATGTGATGATTGATCCATTAGTGCGTTCTTATGCCGAGCTGCAAAGGATATCATTAGTAGATGCTGCTTATAAATCGGTAGTACAAGAACGAGATGATTTGCAAGCGCAGCTTTTGGAGCTAGAAGCAACAAGAAATTTTTCACAGGAAACAGAAGAGATACGTTTATTTAAAGATCAGTATAAAAATTCTGCAGCAGTACTTGTGCGTGTCTTGATGAGACAATCAGGTTCTGGAGGCAGTTTTTTTCTTGTTGAAGGGGGCATGAATAAAGGAATTCATAAAGATACTGCAGTAGTATATAAAAATTGCTTGGTTGGGAAAGTGGTTAAAGTATATCCCTGCTACAGTAAGGTAGTGTTGATTTCTGACCCTATCTGTAAAGTGGCCGCCTATTGTGACGCAACCGGCACGCAGGGCATTTATCAAGGTTCAGACGTTGAATTATTTGGAGCATTAACGCATGTTGGTCACCTTTCTGAGTTGCAAGAAGGAGACAGGGTCTTTTCAAGTGGTGAGGGAATGATTTTTCCTCGCGGGTTTGGCATTGGTACCGTGAGCTCATTTATTAAGAATGAGGGGGATATGCAATACACCATAGCAATTACTCCTTTCCTGGATTTTTCCACGGTTGATTATTGCTATGTTCTTAAAAAAGAAGCTCTCGTTAACGAGAATGATCCGTCGTCGCCATCAAACTTCATTAAAACTTTAGCCAGACATGAAAAGACTATGCCAGCATGTCACGCCGAAGCTTTAGCCAAGGAGGAGACTGCGCTACGCTTGAAAGACCAGTAGCAGCTTAAAGCTAGGAGTAGTGGCAGTAAAATGAGGCGCTGAATCAATGAAGAGAAACTAAAGAGGGTAGAAAGTGCAGGAAACAGCTTAACTTTTTTGACTTTCAGGTTTCTTTCATTTACAATTTCTTCTCTCAAGTGTGAGGGCGGTTAGCTCAGTTGGTAGAGCATCAGTCTTACAAACTGGGGGTCACTGGTTCGAGTCCAGTACCGCCCACCAATCTTCGCAAGAAGGTAGTTCAACAAAGCTCGAAGAGTGAAGTTGAACAAAATCACACAATTGAAATTCAGAAGGCATGATTCCTCGGTAGCTCAGGGGTAGAGCAAACGACTGTTAATCGTTGGGTCGCAGGTTCAAATCCTGCCCGGGGAGCCACTTACTTTCGGAGCTGTAGCTCAGTTTGGTTAGAGCGTCCGCCTGTCACGCGGAAGGTCGCGAGTTCGAGTCTCGTCAGCTCCGCCAGTTTTTCTCTTTTATGGAGCTTTGTCTGGCGGCAAGTTTTTCGCCCATGAGGAATATTTAAAATTATTTTTTTTACTCAGATTTTTTTGCTATTCCTACATTCTTATACTTCTCCTTCTTTTTAAAGTAATTGATTTTAGATCATTCTAAGCTCAATTAAATACTTGCTCCTTCATGAATAGCATGGTTCACTTAGTGGATCTATAAATAAAGGGAAAACCTATGATACATACACCAAAGGAAGAGCTTGTTCTTGAGCACGATTTTATTGTTTTGCAAGAAACTCCCGAAGAACAACAGTATGATTTTAACCCAAAATCATTTGATGATTATCTCGGGCAAGAAGCACTCAAAGAAAAACTGATGATCTACACTCATGCAGCAAAAATGCGTGGTGAAGCATTAGACCATATGCTTTTGTTTGGTCCTCCAGGCCTTGGAAAAACAACCCTTTCTCAAATCATGGCTCAAGTTATGAACGTTGGTATCAAGGTATGCAGCGGCCCTATGATGGAACGCACGGGAGATTTAGTATCCATACTTTCCAGCCTTGAACCGCGCGATATTCTTTTTATTGATGAAATCCATCGCATGCCCTCCAACGTAGAAGAAGTTTTATATACCGCCATGGAATACTTTCGCGTAGATATTATCATCGGCCAGGGAGCAGGGGCGAAATCGATTAACCTCCCCATTAATCCCTTCACTTTAATTGGCGCAACCACACAATCAGGAAAAATTTCTGCACCACTGCGCAGTCGATTTGGTATCACTGAGCGCCTTGATTTTTATCTTGATGAAGAACTTGAAAAAATAGTTTTACAAAATGCTCAGTTTCTCAATTTAAAAATAACTGACGAAGCAGCATTACGCATTGCCAGATCATCGCGTGGAACACCTCGGATTGCTAAAAAAATTCTTCGCAGAGTCCGAGACTTTGCACAAGTAAAAAGAAAAGAAACAGCTGATGATACCATGACCCACACAGCACTTACCTTTTTAGGTATTGATGAAGAAGGGCTCACTGTTGTCGATAACATGATCTTGAAAAAATTAATGGAACATTTTAATGGTGGACCTGTTGGGCTTGACACACTTTCTTCCCTTATTGGAGAAGATAAAGAAACATTAGAAACAGTGTATGAGCCTTACTTGCTGCGTAAAGGATACTTGGAAAAGACTCCTCGGGGTCGACAGATACCACACAAAAAGCTACCCTTTTTACAAAAGAAGTACTTTGGACAACATACTATAATCTAAGAACGAGGATCTCCCATGTCAGGTCATTCAAAATGGGCAAATATTAAACATAAAAAAGCAAAAGAAGATGCATCACGCGGTAAAGCTTTTACCAAACTAGTAAAAGAAATAACCATTTGCGCTCGTGAAAGCGGTGATGTTATCGGCAACCCAAGGCTACGAACACTTATCGAAAAAGCAAAACAGATCAACATGCCTCAAGATAACATCAAGCGAGCTGTTCAAAAAGGAACCGGCGAACTTCCTGGTCTTGCGTATGAAAAGCATATGTATGAAGGATACGGGCCTGGTGGTATTGCTGTCATTATTGAAATGTTAACCGATAATAAAAATCGTGCAGTTGCAGAACTTCGTCATATTTTTGGAAAAAAAGGTGGAAGCCTTGGTGAAACCGGAACGGTCAATTGGATGTTCAACCTTAAAGGAATCATCAAAGCAACCGGTTCACTTTCAGAAGATGAACTTCTTGAAAAATTGATTGATTTTGATGTTGAAAACATCACCAAGGAAGATGACCTTTTTATCATCACAACTGAACTTAAAGCATTAGAAAATGTTAAAAAAGCAGTCAGTGAAGCTGGTCTTAAAGTTGAACATTCTGAAATTGAATGGGTAGCAAAGGATTCAGTTACTCCACCTGAAGATCAAGAAGAGAAAGCTATTGAATTTCTCCAAGCACTTGATGAGCTTGATGATATACAAAACGTTTATTCTAACATAGGGTAATAATTTCTTAGTGAAATAATTTGAATAATTATTAGCGATTTTATCAAAAAGAAGAACGCTCATGATCAGGCGCGCAGACATGCATGCCCACATAGAGCAACAGAAAATAGGGATTTCTTCATTACACCTGGATCCCCGACACTCAGTCGGCAACCACTATGCTTCCTCCTTCGCCAAGGCTTCCAACCTTCGCATAAAGCTTCGGTGGACACAGTCGGCGGACTTTGTCACATATGATCGCCTTCTATCGTTGGGGACGACGTGGAGATTAATACTTTTAATAACAAGGCAACAGTCCGTATTAGGATATCAGCCTGCACGTGCCGCGAAGTCAAAAATCATAAATAAGTACCCTATCAGAATATGTGTTTGAGGGCCTAAGCCCGTAGGAGCTGGACCGAGTTATATTCGTAAAAAGCGATCGAACCGCAGGTTTGTGTGTGGATTGCAAAGGGGTGCACAAGCACCTGCTTTGCCGCATGCCCGCGGAGGGCAACAGAAAAGTAAGTTATTGTAAGAATAAAGATTCTTGCGCCCACCTCGACTAAACGCATGCCCGTATAGGGCATAATGGTATCTCTGTACGTTTTATGCTATAGCTAAAAGCTCTTATATAAAAACGTTCTCATTAATCACAAAGGTTTTCTATGTCACGGACAAATAAACTTTCTCTTTTTTCAGCCATATTTATTAACATAAACATCATGCTTGGCACTGGAGTTTTTGTTAATACAGTGGTCTTGGCTCAAAAGATCGGCGGCTTGGCCCCTTTGCTGTACTGCATGGCAGGCCTTTTAATGCTTCCCCTTGTTCTTTCTATTGCTCGCCTTATGGATTTTTATGAAGAAGGAACATTTTATACCTTTGGTGCAGCTCTCAGCCCTTATTGGGGATTTATTAGCACCTGGTGTTACTTTATAGGAAAGCTAGCAACCCCTACCTTAGGGATTCACGTCTTTAACACTTTTTTACAAAAAAGCTTTCCCGCCTTTGCTTCTTATTCTGTTTTTTCTCTTGATGTATTCATCATTAGTTTATTTATTTTTTTAAACATGTTCAGTGGTAGATTAAGCCAAAAAATTCAGTACCTCTTTGTGGTAACAAAGTCAGTTCCTCTCTTTTTTGCTATTGGAGTTGGTTTTTGGTTTTTTGACTATGCAGTAGTTTCTAATCCCACCATGATTTGGGAAGGAATGCCCCTTTCACTTCCACTCGTTATTTTCTGTTTTTTAGGGTTTGAAGCTAGTTGCTCTTTAAGCAAGATCATTGATAATCCACAAAAAAACGCCAGTCGCGCTATTATATATTCGTTTTTTATTGTGATTACACTTCTAACTTTGTATCAATTTCTTTTTTATGCAGCCTTAGGTGATACGCTCGCACAACAAGCAAACTATGCTGATGCCTTTCCTGCACTCATTCAAAAAACTTTTCCACACCTCTTAAGTATTCTTACTCCGGTTCTTTCTCTTGCTATTGCAGCTTCTGCTTTAGGTGGTGCCTATGGAATTTTATTTAGTAATGCATGGAATCTTCATACCCTTGCACAACACAATTATCTTCCAGCTTCAAAGTCCTTTGCAACATGCACAACGACTAACATTCCTTATCTTTGTATTCTTACAGAAGGGGTTATCTGTCTTGGGTTTTTAGCATTAACCAAAGGGGCTCAAATCCCTTTGCAATATACCAGTGTTCTTGCTGGTATGACCGCCTATGCAATTAGCATCGCATCACTTTATAAGATTGCCCGCTCACCTTTAAGCATACTTGGTATGATCAGTTGTTTGATTGCTATCGTGTTTTGTATTCGTGGATTTATTTTCACAAATATTATTCCACTTTATTTTTTCGGGAGCATTCTTACACTGGGAACACTTTTGTATCTTGCTAAACGGAAATCAGCGCAACTTTAATGTCATAAGCGCCATCAAACACAAAATAAAAGATATTATACAGAACCTTACCGTTATCTTTGATTCACCCCATCCTTGAAGCTCAAAGTGATGATGAATCGGAGCCATTCTAAACATGCGTCGTTTTAAATAGCGGTATGAAAGCACCTGTACAATCACTGACAATGTCTCTACCACAAACAATCCTCCTGCTATAATGAGCAGGAGTTCTTGCTTGCAACATAAAGCCATGAACCCTAAGGCAGCCCCAAGAGATAATGAACCAACATCCCCCATAAAAATTTGGGCAGGGTAGGTGTTGTACCATAAAAATCCAAGCGATGCCCCCACGAGCGCTCCCCCAACAACCACCAATTCTGCTGTTCCTGCAAACGGTATTTGTAAATAATGAGCAATCACCACATGACCTGCGGCATAACAAATAACGCTAAAGGTCGCAAAATTAGTAATCAATGATCCAATAGCAAGGCCATCTAAGCCATCGGTTAAATTTACCGCATTACTTGTGCCAACCATTACAAAAATGGCCCAGGGTATTAAAAGAATCCCAAGCTCGGGTTGAAAATTTTTAAAAAAAGGAAACACAAGAGCGGTTGAAGGAGCGCAAAGCCAATACCACAAAGAGGCTACAATTGCCCCCATTGTCACTTGAAGAAAAAATTTTACTGAAGCATTAATTCCTTTTTTATAGCGCAGTTTTGAATAATCATCCCACCCACCAATACAGGCAAAACCAGTAAGACATAGTAAAAAAAGCCAAATCTCAGGCTTATTCAAAGGAGACCACAAAAGCATTGTTGCAACAACCACTGCAACAATAAAAACACCTCCCATAGTAGGCATGTCGTTTTTATCTTCCTTATGAGCATGAGGAGTAAACTCGCGAGCCTTTGAACGCAAAAAATTACGTGAAAATCCAATAAAAGCACTTCCCCACCAAAATGAAAGAACTAGTGAGCTTAAAAGAGCCGCCATTGCCCTAAAACTTATATAATGAACAACATTCAAACCAGGCAGATAGCCCTTCCAGGCGATGGCAAGATGATATAACATACTCAAAAACTCCTCTACAGGCTTATATTCATATTAGATAGTATCAAAGATATAAGTATATCATGCTTAAATCAATAGATTGAACAGGGGGGCCTTTGACTATCCCGTCTCCAAGGGTATTCTGGTAAGAGTACTTTGATTAATTTGCATGAGGTTTATAAATAAATTTAACTAACTATGAGGTTCTTTTATGAAATACCTATTTCCTACCATTTTATTGGTATCCCTTTTTTGTGTAACTAGTAATGTTGCGGCTAAAACGCAACCTGAGTCTCAAGCTACTATTATTGAAAAAATAAAAAATGCTCTTGGGTTATCTTCAAACCCAAAAACATCTAAGACTCCTACCAGCACTACTCAAAATGCTTCTGCTAATACAAACGCGATTGTAGCATTCAAATCGATGCAAGACATTATTAACGAGACAACTAATAAGGATGACAGAGCAAAGTTCGGTATCGCTGCAATGATTAAAGCTTTTAGAGAGCAAGCTGCAAATACAAGTAATCCTCAAAAAAATCTATTTGCTCAAGATCTTCCAGTCTGGGAAGAACTGTTTAAAATACAAGGCAATGACTTTAAACAAGCAACTATTTTAGTAGAAAAACTAACACCTGAAACTAAACAACTACTTAAGAACGCTATTGAAGCGCGATACTCTGTTTTTACAAAACTTATTGCACTCAAAGATTTCTTTCTTGCTCGTCAGGTTCCTGCGTAAGATTCTCTTTTATTTAGGGGAGATGGAGGTTTCCACTAGCCGAAAGACATTCTCTTTTGTACACTAAACCCTTAGAACATCACTGTTCTAGGGGTTTTTCTTAGTATAAGTAGGTAAAAAAGATGGACAAAAATTTATATAATTTTGACGTGGTAATCATTGGTGCTGGACATGCCGGGGTAGAAGCTGCCTATGCAGCAGCCCGAAGAGGCTCAAAAACAGCCATGGTTACCCTTACCGAACAAAAAATTGGCTACATGCCCTGCAATCCTGCCATTGGAGGAATAGGGAAAGGTCATATTGTTTTTGAAATAGCAGCACTTGGAGGCTTAATGCCCGAATTATGCACAAAAACATATCTTCAAGTACGCATGCTTAACACTACCAAAGGCCCAGCTGTTCATGGGCTTCGCTTACAAATTGATAAAAATGCCTACAGCAAAGAAAGCCAACGCCGACTCAAAGAGACCCCAAACCTTACCATCATTGAAGCAATGGCAGAGGAGCTTTTAATCAATGATGAAAAAATTATCCAAGGGGTACGACTTGCCGATGGCAGAATACTGAATTCTCCAACCGTTGTTTTAACTACTGGTACTTTTTTAAATGGACTAGTACATATTGGCCTTGAAAATTATCCTTCAGGAAGAGAAGATGAAAAGCCAGTTATTGGACTTGCTAAATCTTTGCGCGATCTTGGGCTCGCTCTTGGGCGCTTAAAAACTGGAACCCCTCCACGCCTTTTACGCGAATCACTCGATTTTACCAAAATGATTAAACAAGAATCAGACCCACTCGACTATCTTTTTGAATTTTATCCACACACTACCACTACAAAGCTTGATTGCTATATTACCCACACCAATGAACAGGTACATGATATTATAAAAGAAAATGCTCATCTTTCTCGTATCTTGCGCAAAGAAATTTCAGGTATTGGCCCACGCTACTGCCCTTCTATCGAAGATAAAATTACCCGCTTTCCAGAAAAAACTTCTCACCAAATTTTTGTAGAACCAGAAAGCCTTACCAGTGATTGGATTTATCCAAATGGCCTTTCAACCTCTTTGCCCCTTGAAGCGCAAACTGCCTATATTCAAGCAATTAAAGGATTTGAAAATGCGGTCATTGTTCGAGCTGGTTATGCCATCGAATATGACTTTGTACTTCCCAATCAATTAAAACAAACGCTTGAAGTAAAAGCTGTTCCGGGGCTCTTTCTTGCAGGACAAATTAATGGAACAACAGGATACGAAGAAGCTGCTGGCCAAGGAATTATCGCGGGTATTAACGCTTCATTAACCGCATCCGGAGAACCGCCCTTTATTATTGATAGAACAGAAGGATATATCGGAGTTATGATCGACGACTTAACTACCTTAAGTGTCGACGAACCCTATCGTATGTTTACGTCTCGTGCTGAACATCGACTCACGCTACGTCAAGATAATGCATTCTTACGCCTTACTGAGCGCGCTTACAAAATTGGACTTATTCCAGAACAACTTTATCAAGATTTTTTTGCTGAGAAAAAACAAATCGAAGAAACGCTTCATGAATTAAGAACAACAAAAACTCATACTGAGCTTATTCATGGATTTGCCGACAATACAAAGCCACAAGAAACAGTAGCTGCGTTAATAGGAAAAAAACTTTCTCCTCGCGCATGTCAGACTATCCAAGCTTCAATCAAATATGCTCCTTATATTGAACGAGAAACGCTTGAAGTAGAAAAACTTAAAAAACATCAAACCATGCGCCTGCCTCTTGATTTCAATTACCTTGCTACCGATGGACTTTCTATCGAATTACGGCAAAAATTAACACGTCATAAACCTGAAACTATTGCGCAAGCAAGTATTATTCCAGGAATGACACCAGCAGCATTGTCATTATTGATTTTAAAAATAAAAATACTTCAAAAACAAGGTGCTTAATGCCACTTAGTATGCATATTTTTGGTCCTTTATCCCTCCATATTTATGGCGCTATGATTGCCATTGGGGTCTCTGCTTTTATCGTTGCATTTAGTTTCGACTCTGAACGAAAAAAGCTTTTGACTATGGATCAAGTTTTTACACTTGTTTCACTATCAATTATTTCAGGGGTATTAGGGGGGAAATTATTATACCTTGCAGAATGCATAGGCGAATTAAACAGTTTGAGTGAACTTTTTAGTTTTTGGAATACTGGATTTTCTGTTTTAGGAGCCTTTATAGCAGTGCCCCTTTTTATAAGTTGGTACATGCATAAACACAACATTTTAATTATCCCATCATTTGACCGAGTAGTTATTTATGTA
Organism: bacterium; assembly: GCA_947502805.1. Taxonomy (GTDB): domain Bacteria; phylum Babelota; class Babeliae; order Babelales; family CAIQNR01; genus CANNBR01. The sequence continues at coordinate 665 of CANNBR010000018.1, read as the reverse complement.
CCGCTCACCTTTGCTATTTCTCGACTTGGATGTTTTTTTTCAGGCTGTTGTTACGGCATACCAACCAATTGTTTAACAGCGGTCATGTACACAGACCCAGACTCTCTTGCTCCATTAGGCGAATACATTCACCCAACACAGTTATATAGTGCCGGCTTAGAATTTTTATTATTCATCTTTATGTTCACTAGTGGACAAAAAAAACTAAAAAAACCAGGCCAACTCTTTGGGGCATATTTTATACTTATGGGAATTGAACGGTTCATCGTTGATTTTTTACGCGGTGACCGCACGCTCATATCTGATAGTTTTTCTTTCTCGCAAGTTGCAGCTGGTGTGGTAGGCATGGCCGGGCTTATCATTTTTTTTCTTGCAACCTTTACAAGAAGCTTTAGTTCTTCTTCTAAAAATAGACGCTCATGAATCTATTTAATCTCATCAAAGAGCGCGTCCCTATTCTGGACGTAATAAATGAGCACACGATACTTAAAAAAATCGGTGGCTACTGGAAAGGACAATGTCCCTTTCATAGTGAACGTACTGCTTCATTTACCGTAAGCCCCCATCGGGAAATGTTTTATTGCTTTGGATGCCAAGCTGGTGGCGATGTTATTTCATTTTTGAGTAAAATAGAAAATTGCACCCAAATTGAAGCAGCAAAACAA
>CANNBR010000017.1 GCA_947502805.1 bacterium | reverse complement strand
TGCTCTTCTATTATTTTATTTTTTCCTATTTGCTCTGAATTTGTGCTTGTCGGACCTTCTTGCTTACGCTCAACAAATATGTCAGGCTCTATCGCTTGTAAAAACTGAACCTGGCATAAGCCAACAAGTGCTGCCATGAACACCCAACATAAGCTGTTTTTGTTCATTTTCCGTCCTTTTTTTTATAAACGCCATAAAATAGCCGCCATTTTTTTGATAAGCTACATGCCTATCCTTACTAGTCACCCTAGCAGTCACGATCCTCCCATGTCAATACTCTAATAGAAATTAATTTATTTATATAACCAAAGCTCAGGAGGCGATGGGCCAAGTCTAAAAAAAAGTTTTCGCACTTCATTTTAGACTTGGCCCGATAAGGATATCATCGAGCATATCGACGGAGTCTGAATGTGACGATGTAGCCTTGGCGAAGTCGGAAGACGACGGCGTATGCAACAATAAGCAGGGGCAACACTTCCAGATCATATCTGTAAAAGGAGATAAAACAGGAGGGGAGCTAATCACTCCCCCTTTTTAATTATTAGTATTCACATAAAACTTCGACGTGATCTATGTTATTCTTCTAAACAAAGCTAAAAACTCTTTATTACCTGCTGCTCCAAGTAGTGGAGAATCAATAGTACCTTTAAGTTCAAATCCATGCAGCAGTATTCCTTCGGTAACTTTTTTAACTACCTGAGTATGAATACCTTCATCTTTAATAATTCCACCACGGCCAACTTCATGACGCTCGGCCTCAAACTGCGGCTTGATAAGAACCAAAAGATGCCCGCCTGATTTAAGAACTGCTTTTACTGCATCCATAACCTTGAGAACCGAAATAAAGGATAAATCTAAGGTAACCAAGTCAACAAGCTGCCCAACAGAAGTTACATAACGGAGATTTGTTTGTTCCATAACCATAACGCGTGCATCACTTTTAATTTTTTCGTGCACTTGGCTATGCCCAACATCAATCCCATACACGCGAGCTGCTCCCTTTTGTAGCAAACAATCGGTAAATCCACCGGTTGAAAGACCAGCATCAAGCACTACCAATCCAGTTACATCAAAGCCAAAATCTTCAAGTGCTTTTTCAAGTTTAAAACCTGCGCGGCATACAAACTTGGGAGTATCATCAATAAACTCAATATCCGCTTCTTCAGAAATCATCTGCCCTGATTTGGTAATAATTTCTCCATCAACCTTAACTTTACCTTGCATGATAAAACTTTGAATTTGATTACGACTTAAATGGTTATGAAGTGCATGAACGCGCACATCAAGACGTTCTTTTTTGCTCATGCTCCCTCCTTTTCTGTTACCAGTACTTTATTTATCAACTGTTTAATAAACGGAGATACAGGATACTGGTACGTTTGCGAAAGCTTTGCTTCGTCTTCGAGCACTTTTCTGACATTCATAACAAAAAAGACTCCATCTTCTGTTTTAAAAGTAATGCGTTCTTTTTCTATGTCTTGTGCAATAGCATGACGAACGTCTTCCATTGTTTTTACTTTTTTACCATTAATCTCACTGATCAATGCGCCTTCACCAAGCAAATTAAGACGTTGTATTTGAGAATTAGGGACAATGTGAGTCACAATCAATGCCGGTTCCATTTGATTTTTTGGAACACCATAACGAGTAAGAATTGGAGCATTACCAACAAGCGCTGGCACATGATTCAATGTTAATGGCTGAATAAGCATTCCACCAAAAATTTCATAATCAATACGATCATCATCTAAAAATATTTGTCTGACAGGAGCCAATTCAGTGCGATCAAAAAGAAGACTTACCTCTTTACGTACCCCATTACGGTACACGACGATAGTAACTGTTTGACCAATTTCCAGCATCGAAATGTAATCCATCAACGAGAGTTTATCTTCACTCCACGAAACACAGAGATCTCCATATTCATCAACACCGATACCATTAATTTCGTAAATCATGTCCCCTGCTTTTACTCCCGCTTTTGCAAGAGGACTTGTTGCATAGACATCAACAATGTAACAGCCTGAAGGAACTGGGTTGCCCATATGTTTTGCAAGTTCTTCGCTACCACTATTCAAAAAGAAACCAAGAAAGGGACGTCGCAATAAGGACACTTTACGAAGATCAGGAAGCACCATTTTCAATTCATTACTTGGAATGATATACCCAACATTTTGAGCACTTGGAATACCGCAAGAAGTAATCCCAATAACCTCACCAGCCATATTTAATGCCGGACCACCAGAGTTTCCTGGATTGATGGGTGAATCAATTTGAATAAATAAACGACCAGCAATATGTTCGCGACCACTCACCACACCAGTATTACTCTTTAATGACGTTTGCCCGAGCGGATAACCAATAGTTAAAACTTTATCAACTCGCTTAACTAAGTCAGAATTACCAAGAGGTAAAAAGGGGATCGTTCCTAACTTATCTTTAATTATTGCAAGACTTTCTGGGGTTACACGCAACAAAGCTAAATCACGTTCTGGAGACTTACCAACCACTTCCACATCAATAATAACTTTGCCCAAAGAAGGAATCTTAATCCAAATAGCCTGAGCCTCTGCAATCACATGATAATTGGTAATCAGTTCACCTTCTTCTGAAATAAAGAATGCGGTCCCTGAACCCATATTTTGTTTTGGAGTTTTATACGGTTGCAAGATATTTATTTCTGCCGTTTGCGCAATAACTTGCACTACCGTATTACGTGCTTTTTCTTGAACCGTTGCCCATGGTTGCACCGGCATTAGAACCATAGGAATAGAAGCAGGGCCTTCTCCAGCCGTATGCTTTATCATTACACCATAGGTAGATAATGCTTGTGACAGTTCTTTTTGATTTTTAAATAATTGAAATAACAACACCGAAAGAACAGCGATCGCTGCCCCTATGCATAGCTCTTTTATATATTTCATTCTTACCCTTTTTTTATTTAAGTATTTATCTATTTTTTCGTTAGAAGCTTCCTGTGCGTACTATGAAAAATATGATACAGTAGATGCTTCATGTAGATACTTAAGAATAAGGAATATTGCGATGAAATCAAGCGAAACATCGGTCTCTTTAGAAACACTAGTGAGCCTTTGCAAACGCCGTGGATTTGTCTATCCGGCGGCTGATATTTATGGTGGCATTAACGGCATTTATGATTTTGGACCCCTCGGAACATTACTCAAAAAAAACATCAGAAAAGCCTGGTTAGCCTCATTAGAAAATGATCGTGGACCTATTGTTGAAATTGAAGGTTCACTCCTTGCCCCTGAAGCTGTTTGGAAAGCTTCCGGCCACGTTGAAGGCTTCCATGACCCAATGATCGACTGTAAAAACTGCAAACATCGCTTTAGATCTGATGATACCGATTTTTCAAAAGGGTGCCCTTCCTGCGGAAAAAATGATTTTACCGATATCCGTAATTTCAACATGATGTTCAAAACACAATTAGGCGCTCTTGAATCTGCAGCAGCAACCTGCTACTTACGACCTGAAACAGCACAGGCTATTTTTGTAAACTTTAAAAACGTGCTTACTACCGCCCGGGTCAAAATGCCCTTTGGTATTGCGCAAGCTGGAAAAGCATTCCGTAATGAAATAACTCCAAAACAGTTTTTATTCAGAATGCGTGAATTTGAACAAATGGAAATCGAATGGTTTTGCAAACCAGAAACTTCTAACGACTACCTTACGTTTTGGATTGAACATCGCCTCGCTTTTTATAAAGCCATCGGCATCAACACTGAAAAAATTCGTATTCGTGAACACGAAAAACATGAACTTGCTCATTATGCTGCACGCTGCGTAGATGTTGAATATAATTTCCCTTTTGGCTGGAAAGAACTTGAAGGTATTGCTCATCGTGGCGCCTTTGATTTAACTCAACACACCACCCATTCTGGTAAAGATCTTGCTGTTTTTGACGAAGAAACACGTGAATCATATATGCCCCATGTTGTTGAATCTTCCATCGGCGTTGACAGACTCTTTTTAACCTTACTTTTTGACTCATACCGTGAAGATGAAGTTGAAGGAGAAAAACGGATCGTTCTTGCTTTTGCCCCTTCTATTGCTCCAATCACCGTTGCCTTTATGCCTTTAGCAAAAAAGCTTTCTGAACCAGTTGAAAAACTCTACAGAGCGGTAAAAGAAGCCGGCTTTACAGCACAAATAGATGAGTCAGGTTCAATTGGTAAACGTTACCGTCGTCAAGATGAAATTGGAACACCTTTCTGTGTGACCTATGACTTTGACAGTGAACAAGACCATTGCGTCACAGTTCGAGACCGTGATACGACAAAACAAGAACGTATACCAGCAGACCAGCTCATCGATTACCTCAAAAATCAGATGAAAAAAGAAAGAACCGCGTGATTAAAAGAATACCCGGACTAGGAAAAGCAGCAGTGGCGCTACGGCGCCTTTACGATTGGATAGGAACCTTAGTTCATCGTCCTTTTGGAGTGCTTATCTTAGCCCTTTTCTTTTTTATCGAAGCAATAGTCATTCTACCTGCAGGGCCGATACTTGTTCTGTTTTGCTCAGAACGCCCTAAGCGTTCATTTTATTACGCCTTTATTGCCACCATCGCCTCGGTTCTTGGTGGCATTGCCGCTTATCACATAGGATTCTATGTGTGGGAGCTTGCTGGTCAAAAGATAGTTTCATTTGTAACCACACAACAAAAATTTGATTATCTCTGCCTCCAGTATCAAATGCACCAATCAAAAGCCATCCTCATTGCAGGGCTTACTCCACTTCCCTATAAAATCATCACACTCACTGCAGGCTTTTGCCGACTTTCACTTATTCCTTTTATTATGTGCTCGCTTATTATCCGTAGCGCTCGATTATTTTTGATAGCAACCATTATGTTTATATGGGGAACATCTATCAAAGATCACATTGATCGTTACTTTAATAGCCTTGTAGCACTCTTTATCGCTCTTCTTTTAGGCATACTGTTTATTATTATATAACGTTAGGTAGTACTAACTTGTCAGGATCAATCTATGGGAATTAATAAAACTCATTTTTTTTCACCAAGTCGAACCATTTTCATCTCCATGTTTATGGCCATCGCTCTTGGTACTTTTTTACTATCACTCCCTTTTTCTAGAACACACCCAATCGCTTTTATCGATCTTCTTTTTACTGCAACATCATGTACCTGTGTTACAGGACTCTTAACAGTACCCCTTGAAAGCTTTACTCCCATCGGCCAAGCAATCATTATGATACTTATACAAATCGGCGGGCTTGGTCTTATTACACTCACCTTTTTTGTTGTTTCGCTTTTTGTAAATTTAGGACTTTCAAGCCAAGTAATGGCGGGTGAAATGCTTGATCTTGATTCTTGGAAACATACAAAAAAAATTCTTCTTTTTATTATTGGCCTCACTGCAGTTATCGAACTCATTGGAGCTTTTTTTATTTTCCAAACATTACGACATGATTTTACTCTTCCCAAAGCAATTTTTTATTCACTGTTCCAGTCGATATCAGCATTTTGTAATGCAGGAATTACCCCTTTTGCAGGAGGCATGGTCCCCTATGCACAAAATTACAACATGTTACTTATCACCAGCTTCTTAATGATCAGCGGCGGGCTTGGGTTTATTACCTGGAGAGAGTTAGTAACAAAATTTAATCCTTGGGTTACAAAAAAACGAATTTCACTGTCTCTCCAAACAAAAGTTATTTTATGGTACTACTTCTTTTTTGTAATCGCAGGAACCTTTGTTTTTTGGCTCTTAGAACATAACAATACTTTTGAAGGTTTTAGCGGCCCGCTACAATTCCTTAATGCTCTTTTTACTTCCATCTCTTCACGCAGTGGAGGCTATTTTTCAGTACACCCTGATGACATGCAACACTCATCTCTTTTTACTATTATGATCAATGCTTTTATTGGTTCAGCCCCAGGATCAACTGGTGGTGGTATTAAATTAACAACTGCAGCTATTTTTATTGCAACAATTAATGCTGCCATTATGAGCAAAACAAACGTTGATCTGAATGGTCGCACCATCAGTAAAGACCAAGTGTATCGAGCTCTTGCCATTGTATCTTTAAGTATTGCGTGGGTGGTTCTTACTATCTTTTGTCTTTTGATTACAGAAAACAGCTGGCCTTTTTTAGACATCGTTTTTGAGGTTATTTCAGCATTTTCAACATTAGGGGCTTCTATTGGCATTACCCCTTACCTCTCAATTATTGGAAAATTATTAATAGCGCTTAGTATGTTTATCGGACGCGTTGGTTCCCTTACTCTGCTGATTGCGCTACGTAAAAAGAAAGAAATTCAAGAATATACGTACCCTGAAGAACGAGTCATGGTTACTTAAACAGAGGAAACTGATTTATGAAAGTATGCGTTATTGGATTAGGAAGATTCGGCTACAGTGTAGCAACAACTTTACACGAAAAAGGTGTTGAAGTTCTTGCCATTGATAGTAACGATTCAATCGTTTCTTCTATTCGAGATTCGGTTACTCAAGCAATTTGTATGCGAGTACTTGATGAATCATCACTCCGCTCAATAGGGGTTGATGAAATGGATATCGTTGTTGTTGCAATGGGTGAAAACTTTGCTCAATCAATATTAATTACGGCACTTCTAAAAAAACGTCTCAAGGTTCCGCGCATTATCACCCGATCAATTAATGAAATCCATCAAGAAATTGTTACCCTGATTGGCGCTGATGAAACAATCATCCCTGAACAAGATATTGGCATTCGCCTTGCAGAACGCTTAGGATCACCTTTTAGTCAATTTTTCAGAATATCGAAACAGTTTTCTTTAAGCCAGATTACAGCACCGCTTTCATTTGTAGGAAGCACTATTGAAGCACTTGATCTTTTTAAAAACTTTCATGTGAACTGTGTTGCGCTTAAAGATGCTGATGAAGATTTTGCTCCCGTAGCTCCTAATTATGTGATACGAGAAAATGATCTCTTATTGTTTTCAGGAACCGAGAAAGACCTTAATAAAATTGCACGACTTTCATAACTTTCATGTCTTACAATCCGCCGTTGCAAAAAAACCGGCGGATATTTTTTAAAGACAACGCTCAATAAAAAAAGGAGAGAGTATGTTGATAACCATTTTTATTTTACTCATTATATCTGCACTAACTGGAGCTACTTACAACGTTTTTTTAAAAAAGAGTCCAGAAAAATTACTTTTTTCTTTTTGGGTTGCTATTTTCACCTTTTTGGGGATGACTATAGCTTTTTATAAAAACCAATATTCTCACGGAATGTGTTTAACAACAATAACTGATCGTATTTTTACTTTAGCAACAGAAAACAGTCTCAATTATGTTATTGTGAGCCTTGTTCTGACTTTAAGTATAGCCCTTAAAGCGTATCTCTTTAATTGTTATAATCTTTCAAAAATTATCCCCATCTTAAAAATAGGAACTCCTCTTACAGCTCTTTTATATTTTTTTCTTGGAGACTCTTTAACCACCAATCAAGTAGTTGGGATTGGGCTCATTTCGTTCGGTGCATTTATTTCTGGCTTCGATCGATTCCATTACCCCAACATTTTTAAACCACTTTTTAATCTTCCTTTCTATCTTTATATAGGAGCTTTGGCCATGGCTCTTTTAGATACTTCAGAAAACTTAATTGTATATCTCACAACAGAAGCAAATCCTACCACTCAAAAAGTTATTAATTTTTTTCATGCACAGGGACTAACTCATTTTACCAATCAATTTGTGATCCCTCTTGAATATTTTCAAGTAAGCTCATTTTTTTTTATAGTTATTTTTTTTCTCTATATTCTTTTTGCTACAAAAAAATCATGCTTTACCATACTGAAAGAATTTAGAGCACAGAAAAAAGCTATCTTATTAGCTTCACTTGCTAACTTTGTTTCTCAATATTTGTACTATTTTACCTATCAGGGAAATGATCAGGCATTAGTAGTAGCTTTTTCAAAATTCAGTGTACCAATTACCCTTGCATTTGCTTATCTGACGCTCAAAGAAAAAATCCAACTTCCTGAACTGGTCGGTGTTGGTCTTATTATTGTCGGTGGAATTATTGGAGCATTTTAGATTCGCTGTTGAGTTTTATCGTAAAAGTTAACATAGCCCTCCTACTCGTCGTCCTCAGCGAGACGAGAGCTGCGGCAGAACACTTTGTATTCTGCTAGGCGAAGTGAGCGTAAGGATCCAGGATAATTGCGCAAAAATCATTTTAAAACAATCTGAGTAATCCATTTCTCTAATAAATTATAATGACTCTGGTGTAGTTTATTCTGGATCCTTACGCTCGCTTCGTCTGGTCGATCCATTAAAATGCATCGCTGCGACTCTCGCCTCGCTGAGGACGACGAGCAGAGAGATAGAACTTCATACATCAAGTTATAAGGAATAATTTTTTATATAACACCAAAAAAAAATGCAGCTTTTTAAGGCTGCATTCTTACTTATAAAATTTGGCTGATTTATGCGCCGATTGAATCGATACGCACAACTGTAATTGCTTGACGGTGTCCTTGTTTAACACGGGTCTTGTTACGACGTCTGAAAGTGAAAGCTATAAGTTTTGGCCCTCTCATTTGTCTAACAATAGAAGCGGTTATAGTAACTTCAAGAAGTGGTTGCCCTATTTCGTAGCTGTCAGAACCTTGTTTGCGAAAGAGAACTTCTTTGAATTCAACTTTATCGCCCAACTGTCCATCAAGTTTTTCGATTGCCACGGTCTTACCTTCAATACCTTGGTACTGTTTTCCACCGGTTTTAAAAATGGCATAACGTTCAAATTCTGTGATCATTGACATGCTGTTTACCCTTATTTTTTAAAAATCTGATTTTAAAGTCTAAATGTAGCACAAGATTTGAGCTTTGTCTTGCCCAGTTGAGAAAATTCTGTTCTCTTGTTAAAGTAAATCCTCTTATTACTAATAAAAAAAACGCTACTTACTAAGATGCTAAAACTACACAGAAGGAACATCCATGAATTATAAGTTTTTGATAGTACTCATTTTAAGCCTAAAAATAGAAGCCCATCAGCCAGAAAAGGTAGTCCTCCTTCTTGACCAAATCCATGAATCTCAAGCCTATTGGGAAGCAATGTCCCAGGATAAAAAGCTCAATTTTTTAAAACGCCCTCTCAATATCTGGCTTACCAATACCAGGAAGGCAGACATTACCTGCCACCAAAAAAACCTTGCTAAACAATGTACTGAGCTCATAGAAGCTCTTGCCGCCCTCTCTGAAAATAAGAAAGCTCTTTCTTATGAAACCTTTTTAAAGCTTAAAAAACGAACAGCTCTTACTCTTACCAACCATGGAGCGCCATCTCATTTTAAAAGACGCTGGGCTTCCTACGCAGGTCTTTGTGGAGGAGCTGCAGCTATTGCCCTCTACCTCCATCACTGTCAAAACATACAACATTACGGAATGGATTCACTTAAAAACATGTACACCATTTTTAAAAATGAACCAGAAAGTAAAATTTTTACAACGAATATAAAAGACAATGAACAATTATATGAAGACACCTTAACAAAAGTACTCGTTAATGCGGTTACCATTAACCAAACAGCTCCTCTCATGCATCAATCGCTCAATGGAAAAGCAATCCAAGAACTAACGTTTCCTGAAAAACAATCAATTTTTTTGAAACTTACTGCAAGTATCGGTGACATTTTCAACACACAAATAAAAGATGCCAGCAATCTACTTAATGCAGAAAATAAAAAGCTTCTTGCATCAAAAAAAGAATCTTTTCTTTTTGTTCCTATAGCTGATAATCCATATCTTCCAGAGTGGCTTCGCAAACAAATTATTGAATTAAATCTTCTAAAAGAATCTGCTAATGAAAACAAAGAACTCATAAAAAATTTAGGCGGAGAAGCACAAAAATATGCCAACGTCATTGATCACATTACTAAAACCACTCCAGGGATTTTAGGACTTACTGCCCAAATAATTACCACCACCGCTTTTGAACTCAAACTTAAAGAAGCAAGCTTTACCCATAGGGCAGAAAAAGCTATACAAAATGCAAAGCTCACTAGTGCGCTTGCGTTAAGCACATACCTTGGATATTTAGGATTCAGCCATCTCTACAAATATACAACTGCACTAACACTCATAACCCCCCTCAAAACTGATCTTATTTCTTTGCAACTTGTTCTCAATAAAGAGCGCTATACAAAAGATTGCACAGCTTTTCCACAAGATTTTAAAGGTGAATGTTTTTACTGGATACAACGGTTACATCGCTACAAAGACAAGTTACCAACATCATACCGTGCAACGTACTGCCGCTATCTTGATGATTTAGAAAATAAAACATTGGCACCAGAGCAGAAAATGACTATCATCACCTGCCTCTTTCATGAACTCGATCCATTATTTAAGAAAGACTAAGCAGATTCCTTAATAGACCATAAAAGATCAAAAGCTTTTTTAGGAGAAAGTTGCTCGTAATCAATCAAAGTGAGTGATTCAAGTTTTTTCTCAGCTGCACGAAGAGCAACCTTAAGACGTTCTTTTTCAGGATCAGCTAAATGTAAAGCAGGTATAATCTGATTGTGAGCCAAAGAGGAATGCGACGTTGCTGTAAGGGTATGCATAACTTCATACGCTCGCGCCAAAACAGCTGGTGGTAAATCTGCAAGGTGCGCAACTGAAAGACCAAAGCTCCCTTGCGCAATTCCCGGAACCATCGTGTGTAAAAATACAATGCCATTTTCTGTCTGCTTGCTTGCCACATGATAGTTCACAATTCCCGGCATCGTACCTTGCAGCGCAGTTAATTCATGATAATGAGTTGCAAATAAACAACGTGCTTTCACTTCTGTGTGCACATATTCAATAACTGCTTGTGCTATAGCAAGGCCATCAAAGGTACTCGTTCCGCGACCAACTTCATCAAGAATAACGAGAGATTTTTTTGTAGCATAGCGACAAATATGAGCTGTTTCTTCCATCTCAACAAGAAAGGTACTTTTCCCTTCTGCCACATTATCAGAAGCTCCAATACGCGTGAATAGAGCATCAAGTAAAGGGAGCTGTGCTGATTTTGCAGGCACAAATGAACCACACTGGGCCATCACACATAATAATGCGGTCTGACGCAAATAGGTGGATTTACCTCCCATGTTAGGTCCAGTAATAATCCATAGCGAATTTTTTTCAGTCAGTTCTGTGTTATTTGGAATAAACTGAGAACCTAGATTAGCAGCAACTACCGGGTGCTTGCCTTCTAGAATAAGAATGTCCTGCCCTTCATGAAACACTGGACGAATATACCCACGTTCATAGGCACATTGAGCAAATGAACAGAGCACATCAAGTTGTGCAAGCGCATGTGACATTTTACGTAAAGCCCCAACATAAGGGCGTATCTGACGCTGTACTTGTGCAAATAGTTCTTTTTCCACCGCATCAATTTCGTTACGCGCAGTCATAATTTCTTGCTGAAGTTCTTGCAATTCAGAACACATATAGCGCTCGCGCCCAACCAATGTCTGCTGACGTTTGTAATGAGTAGGAACTGCTGCCGCGTTGGCATTGGTAATTTCGATGTAATAACCATACACATTGGTGTACCGAATTTTTAAAGAATTAATCCCTGTTGCAAGTTGTTCTGCTTTTTCAAGCCTGCTAATTGCTTCGTGACTGTGAGAAACCAGTTCACGTAATCGATCCAAGCGCTGATCAAACCCCGCTTTTATAATCCACTCTTTTGCAGAATCATCATTAAGAGCACCATTCAAAAGATGAGCAAGTGCACTAAAATCAGCAACACTCTGAATAATCATCTGTAAAAAATAAGGAACATCTTGCCGAAGTAATCGCAATTTGGGAAGAACTTCAAGCGCACTTTTTAAATGTAAAAAATCCTCAAGGCGAGCACGACATAATGCAATACGTCCGACTACCCGTTCACTATCACCAATCGATTGTAACAGTACCTGTACATGAGTAAGCGATTGGTGGTTTGTTTTTAGATAGCCAACAACATCAAGCCGATGTTCAAGCATGGTGGCATTGACCAATGGACGTACACACCATTTTTTAAGCATACGGGCACCCATGGCGGTCGTAGTTCGATCAAGGACCGAAACAAGACTGTTTGCACTGGTACCATCCTGATTATTTTTAATCAGTTCAAGATTTTTTTGAGAGGCTGCATCAAGGATCATGTAATCGTCAGGTTCATAAAAATGTAACTGACTAAATTCATGCAATGCAGCTTCGTTATTTCTTTTAAAGTAGGCGTACAACGTACCAAGCGCTTGTTCAAGTGCCTTATTTGCTTGCACTTGATTAACTACTGCCTGACTTAACCGTTCCTGAGCCCAGATAAGCATGTCTGCATCAGGTTTAAAAGTGGACGTAAAATAGCCTTGTTTTTGAAAAAGTGTTTGAAATGTTTTTGTAGTTACCGCATCATCGGACAACACAATTTCATCAGGAAAAAACCGAGAAAGTTCAGTTTCTAAAGATTTCATAGCACCGGCACTAATGGTCGTTGCATAGAGTTGAGCGGTCATAAGTTCAGCAAATAAAAGAGACCACTTATCATCATGAGGAGCAAAGGCAAGAACATAGGAAGCAGATCGATCTTGCAACAGCTTGCTATCAGTCAAGCTACCCGGCGTTAGCACTTGCGTTACCCCACGCTTTACCATTTTACCTGGAACCGCTTGTTCAAGCTGTTGGCATAGGGCTACACAAAAACCACCTTTAACTAATTTTGCTAAATAATGATCAAGTGAATGGACAGGAACCCCGCACAAAGGGATAGGCTCACCTTTATCTTTGCCGCGTTTGGTAAGTGCAATACCTAAAAAAGCTGCTGCTTTTTTTGCATCATCAAAAAAAAGTTCATAAAAATCTCCGACCTGGAAAAACAAAAGAGCATCGGGGTACTCAGTTTTCAAGGCCCAGTACTGCTGCATTAAGGGAGTTGTCTTGGTCATGGAACCCCTTTTAGAAACTTGTAATGAAATGAATCGTTCTTAGTTTCTCAGGAAAAAGGTTGTTGAGCAAGATAGATCAAAAAACAATACTGCTTAACCTTAAAAAGACGTAAAAAACCAGCAGCATAAACAACAATACTGTGCTATACTATCTCTTTACCGCATGTATCGTGCGCCTTTTTTTATAAAAAAATTATAAAATTAAAAACAGAACCTGTTACAAGGAAAATAATGGAAAACACTCGTCTTAATGTCTATGTCTCTCAGTCAGGTTTATGCTCACGCCGTAAGGCGGATGAGCTTATTAAGGCGGGGGAAATTACGGTGAACCATTGGCCAGAAACCAATCCTGCCTACCAACTTCAAGAAAAAGACACCGTTAGGCATGGCAAAGTTGTTATTAAGCCTGAAGCTTTAACGTACATTGTCATGAATAAGCCTGAAGGCTACATCACCACTATGAGTGATGAATTCAAGCGACCTACTATTGTTGATCTTCTTGATAGCACCATAAAAAATAGAGTTTTCCCTGTGGGCAGACTTGATTACAATACTACTGGTGTTTTGCTTTTGACTAATGATGGTGATTTAGCACAAAAATTAGCTCATCCAAGCTCAATGATCGAAAAAGTATATCGCGTAACACTCAAAGAAGAAGTTACCCCAGAAACCTGCTTAAAACTCAGAACTGGCATGTACCTTAAAGATGGTCCTGCTCGTGTTGATTCTCTGTATCAAGGTCAAGATAAAAAAATAGTTCGTATTACTATTCACAGTGGGCGCAATCGTATTATTCGTAGAATGTTTGAAGCTCTTGGCTATACGGTTAAAAGGCTTGAACGTACTATTTTTGCAACATTAAGCGCTAAAGATGTTCCTCTTGGAGGCTGGAGATTACTCGAGCCAAGAGAAATTAAAAAACTTCAAGATTTCCAACCACCTAAGAAAAGTGCAAAAACTGAAGCGCTTAAAAAACGAGTTATTGCAATCAAAAAGTCTGCAGCACGAAAAAGCTCTGCTTCTAAGTTCGCTGCTAGAAGGCCTTTGCGTAAACGTAAAACCCCTACTAAAGTTGGACGCACTCCCAATAAACGTCGACAAGCTAAATAAGAAAAGGGGCACAATGTGCCCCTTTTTTAGTGCCCCTTACTTTTAATTTTAGAGCTTATTTAAAAGCTAAACAGTTTCTTATTCTGTTCCAAAAACCAATTCTTTTTTTCTAAAAATTAAATAAGTAAAAAAAAGAAAACTATTGCAATTTGTAATTTTATACTGGTAAGCTGGTATTAAGTTAATTTTCTTAATTACTTTATCTCATGGTGAGTTTAAGAATTAAGAGATAGAAAAAAGGAGCGTAAAATGAAGAATAAATTACTAATAAGCTTTTTACTAATAGCACAAAGCGGTGGGATAATGGGAGTTAGTGAAGTTTTTAATTCTCATAATCAACAACTATTTGATGCTGTAATAGAAAATAACGTATCCATGGTATCGAAACTGTTAAAAGACGGCGCTAATGTAAATGCACGATATGGACTAACTTTTATCAATAGAAGCGATGCCATGGCGACACCTCTCATGTTCGCTGCAGCAAACAAGAAGGCCCCAATGATAATCCTTCTCTTACAAAACAAAGCGGACATTTCCTGCACAGACATGTGGGGAAACAATGCACTTTATTGGTATAAAAAGCAAGGAGGGAGTGACTCTACAATTATTAAACTTTTAACCC
>CANNBR010000016.1 GCA_947502805.1 bacterium | reverse complement strand
ATCTTTCTTTTCTTTGTCGCGGAAATATTCGGCCATGGTTAAACCGGTAAGTGCTACACGAAGACGAGCACCAGGCATTTCCCCCATTTGTCCAAATACAAGAGCTGTTTTATCAATAACGTGGGACGCTTGCATTTCTAAAAGGAGTTCATTGCCTTCGCGGGTTCGTTCACCAACTCCAGCGAATACAGAAAAGCCGCCATGTTCAATGGCGATGTTACGAATAAGTTCCATAACTAAAATGGTTTTACCTACCCCGGCGCCACCAAAGAGGCCAATCTTTGAGCCCTTGAGATAAGGACAGAGAAGATCAATAACTTTAATTCCAGTTTCTTGAATGGTGTTTTGGATGTTTTGTTCGATAAGCGTAGGTGGTTCTCGGTGGATAGGCCACGATTCAATGTCGGTGGTGACAGGTCCAAGGTTGTCGATAGTATTACCAAGTACATCAAATACTCTTCCTAGAACTCCTTTACCTACGGGTACGCAAATGGGACCTTTTGTGTCAGTAACAGGGAGCCCGCGGCTAATGTTTGAAATATCTTCGAGAGCTATGCAGCGAACGATACCATCACCCAGTTGTTGGGCAACTTCTACTGCTGCCTGACGAATAGATAAACGATCATCTTCTTTAGGAATTGCGATGAGAAGTTTATTTAAGATACTAGGGGTGTGTGCCTGTGGAAATTGCACATCTATGATTGTTCCAGTGATACGAAGTACATGTCCAACGTGTAATGAATCTTGGTTATCGGTCATAAATCCTCTTCTAGTCTAAAAATCAACGTAGAATCACAGGCTAAAGATTTGTCACTTAGTTGTAAAGGTACAGAGCGCTTTTAAGATAATTTTTCACCTCTAGCTTAAAAAACGACAGGGTAAAAAAGCTTTTTAGAATTGTTTATCAAATAAGGGAAAGTATGAACTTTCCCTTATTTGATTTTGATTTCTTAGTGAGGAAGTTAGTTTGCTACTTCTTCGGTAGAAACAGCAGCTTCTTCAACAATTACTTCTTGAGTAATGATTGCTTTGCTAGTTACTTCTTCTTGTTCTGTTGCAGATACAACAGCTTTAATGATTGCTTTGGTAGTTGTTACGTCAGCTTCGTTTGCAGAAACTTCAACTTCAGCAGTTGTAGTATCTACAGCAACAATAGCATCTTCGTTAGCAACAACAGATGAAACAGCAACAAAAGATAAAGCTAAAGCGATAGATTTTAATTTCATAAAAAACTCCTTATAAACACGTTAAAATATGATTCAAAATAAGGAAAAAGTATAAGGCTTTTTAATAAAATAGCAATAAGCTAAATAAGCTTGAATAGTCATTATAATAAGCTTAATAATCAAATAGACTATTTTTTTAAGATGAGCTTATTTAAAAAAGTTTTCAAATGGGCTCATCTTAAAAAAATATTGCAGATTGTGTTTTTATTAATATATAATAAAAGATGAAGACAAAGATTGGTGAATATAATAGGCGGAGAAAGAAATGAAAAAATATGTTGTTTTACTAGCGGTTTTTTTACACAATGGGCTTGTCGTTTGCTCTGGCTCTTTAGATACCAATTTTAGTCGTACAGGTATTGTTACTTTTTTTGCTCCTAGGGTTACTGGGGATTGTATGGGGCAAGGAATGAGCTTGTCGCTCGATAATGAGCTTATTTTTGGTGGATATGGTTCTATTAATGGAACTAATGGAATTATGCTTGCTAAGTATCATCGTAATGGTTCGCTCAATACTGCTTTTGGAAATAATGGGATTGTTTTAACTGACCCTTCAAGTGCTGTTTTATTATCATTTACAGGGGTCCCTTATAATTGGAATGTGGTTGACATCAAGGTCAATAAATCTACTAGAAAAATTATAGTAGCTGCTTCTGTTATCGATAGAAAAGGAGGCGATAAAAACAAGATTTTTTGTTTAGCTAGTTATAATCCTGATGGATCATCTGATGCTTTATTTGGAACTCTTGTTGCAGGTTCTTTAAATGAAAAAACTGGGTTTTTAGCAATGCAGGGACTATCTCCTTATGCTTTAGCTGTGCAGCCTGATGGAAAAATTATAATTGGGGGTTCAAGTTCTGGCGATAATGGAAATAACGTTTTTGCTTTGGCTAGATTTAACAGTAATGGAACGCGTGATGAAGCTTTTGGAAAAAATGCGATAGTGGAATTTTCATCTATCCTGCAGCCTGCACAGCAATATATTTATGGCATTGCGATTCAAGCTGATGGAAAAATTGTAACAACTGGATTTGTTAATAAGGGGGATTTATTTGCAATAGTAACATGTCGGTTTAATATTGACGGATCGCTTGATAAAACTTTTAATACTAGGTTGCCTTTATATTCTGGGTATGTAATTGCTCATCCAGGAGGGTCTGAGTTTTCGCTTGCCTTTGCCGTAACAGTTCAACCTGATCAAAAAATTGTTGTAGCAGGATATGTAAGTGTTCCCGTTGCTCCAACAGCGGCTAATAATAATGCATTAACAAATCTAAATCTTTTACTGTTGCGTTATAATCAGGACGGCTCAATTGATAAAAGTTTTGGCTCTGCCGGTACTGGCATGGTACTTACAAAGGCAGGAGAATGGGGCATGATGCCTTTTGCGGTAAGTGTTCAATCAGATGGTAAAATAGTTGTGGCTGGTCAGTCGACATCTTATGATGAGCAAGGGCTTTTTGATCGAAGATTTGCAACGGTTCGTTTTAATACTAATGGATCGCTTGACACTACATTTGGCTTTGATAGAACCGGTATTGTTAAAACACCATTCCTTGATGGACAAGCGATTGCAAAGGGTCTTGTTTTATATGAAAATAAGATTGCAGTGGGTGGCTATGCAATGGATTCGGGTCGAGGCTTTAATGACAGTGTCATTGTTCAGTACAACCAATAAAATACTTGGATCATTTTTTTATTTTTGATTGGTCTCGAGCTTAAAAAAATAAGAGCGCAGAGAATTATTACATTCACTGCGCTCTTATGAAAAAACTAGGCAAGTTTTGGAAGTAGTAATCTATTGAGTGCTTCGTCTGCATGTTCTACCCAGATGATATCAATGCCTTCTAAGATTTCATCATTGTTAACTAAATCACCTTTATTTTGGACAGGGAAGATGACCGTTTTGATGTTATTGCGTTTTGCAGCAAGGATCTTTTCCCTTACTCCACCGATAGGCATTACTTTTCCACGAAGGTTTATTTCTCCGGTCATGGCATAGGTTGCATCGATAGGACAGTTGGTTAAAACAGAAAGTATCGATGTTAATAATGCTATGCCGCCTGAAGGGCCATCTTTTGGAACGCCACCTGCAGGAACATGGATGTGAATATCAAATTCGGTGAACTTTTTTTGATCGATTCCAAATTGCGCCGCATGAGAACGAGCATAACTTAGTGCTGCTTGCGCAGATTCTTTCATCACATCGCCGAGTTGTCCAGTAAGAATGATTCTTCCTTTACCTGGCATCAACACCGCTTCAATGGTAAGCATTTCACCACCATAAGGGGTCCATGCAAGTCCGTTTGCTATACCAACTTCATTTTCAGTATTTTGATCGTAGTCTATTATTTTTCGTGGTCCTAAATGTTTATCGAGTGTTTCGGGGATAAATAACAGCGATCGTTTTTCTTCAACTAAAGCACGAGCTGCTTTTGAGCACAGTTTGCGGATAACTCGTTCAAGGCTTCGAACTCCAGCCTCTCTGGTGTAGCCTGAAATGAGTTCTCGTAACACTTCATTAGAGAATACGATTCCTTTACCTTCAAGCCCGGTGTCTTCAAGCGCTTTTCGTACCAAATGTTGTTTGGCAATACCCAGTTTTTCATCAAGCGTATAGCCAGAAAGGTTGATGATTTCCATGCGGTCACGCAGTGGCTCAGAGATGGCATCAATATTGTTAGCAGTTGCGATGAAAATAACTTTTGAAAGATCAAAAGGAACCCCGAGGTAGTTATCATAAAATGTTTTGTTTTGTTGTGGATCGAGCACTTCAAGCATCGCTGCTGAAGGATCTCCTCTAAAATCTGAACCAATTTTATCAAGTTCGTCGATCATTATGATTGGATTTTTACTTTCTGCTTTTTTGATAGCTTGGATAAAGCGTCCTGGCATTGAACCGACATACGTTCTGCGGTGTCCTCTAATTTCTGCTTCATCTTTTACTCCGCCAAGCGAAATACGAATATAGCTTCTGCCAAGGGCTCGAGCAATCGATTTTCCAAGAGACGTTTTTCCGGTTCCTGGTGGACCAGCAAAACAGAGGATTGGACTGTAACCATCTGGTTTAAGGTTTTTGATTGAAATGTAATCTAAGATGCGTTCTTTGATTTCTTTAAGACCATAATGATCTTCATCAAGAATTGCACTGGCATGTTCAATGGAAAGGTTATCTTTTGTTTCAGTATTCCATGGTAAAGCAAGCATAATTTCTAAATGGTTACGAGTAACTGTTGCTTCCACAGAATCGGGAGCAGTTTTTTCAAGGCGGGAAATTTGGCGAGATATTTCAGTTCTTACTTCGTCAGATACATCTAAAAGTAGGAGTTTTTCACGCATTGCTTCAAGTTCTTCAAGGTCATCTTCACCGAGTTCTTGCTTGATAGCTTTAAGTTGTTCGCGTAAATAAAATTCTTTTTGTGCTTTGTTCATAGAGTCGCGTGCTTTGTTGCGAATGCGTTCCTGTGTTTCTGCAACTTCAACTTCTTTGTTCAGGTGAAGGTAAATTCCTTCTAAAAATTCCGCCTGCGTTTCAGATTCAAGAAGCTTTTGCGCATCTTCAACAGAAAGGTTCAGGTGAGATAAAATAAAGTCTGCTATTTTTTGAGGATCATGCATTTTTGAAAGAATAAGGTGGAAGTCTGGGCTGAATGAGTGGGTTGAAGAGCTAATTTTTTCAGCCTGTTCTTTGATGAGCCGTATGTGTTGCACAAGTTCTTGCGAGTTATCTTCTTCTATGCCGTCCAAAGGCTCAACTAATACCGTAAGTATTTCGTTATCCGTTATAATTTCTTTAACGCGGGCCCGAGCAATTCCCTGCACCAAAATTTTTACTCCCCCCTCAGGAATTTTTATAAGGCGCATGATGGAAGAGATGGTGCCAACTTCATACAAGTCTTTTGTGCCAATCGCCCCTAGTCCATCTTCGATCTTTTTTTTCGAAGCAAGTAAGAGCACTTTTTTTGACCCATTAAGACTCTGATTGATCCCATTGATGATGCGTTCATCGAGTACTAAAAGAGGAACAATCATGTGTGGAAATACTACAACATCCATGGTTGGAATGATTGGTAATAGTTCCAGTGTTTTTTCTTCAGTGACGTTGTTTTTGAGTGTTCTCATTACCCGATACCCCCTCGTTAGTAAGCATTGAGACATTTGAACCATTCTAAGGTATCTAGATTTTCAAAAACAAGACTTGCACAGTAAAGATATTAAACACCTTTTGAAATGAACCTTATTAGGCTAGTCTTGTTATAATTATTTTTTTAAAACATGAGTCAACAGAGGTAATCATGGCGTTTAAGTTAAAGCTTCATGAGGTTAATAAGTTATTTGGAAGTGGGAGTTTAAAAAAATCAGTGGTTGATAAGGTTACCATTACCTTTGAAGAAGGCAGAACATATGCATTAAAAGGTGCATCGGGTTCAGGCAAGTCTACTCTTATGCATATTATTGCAGGGCTTGATACTCCCACAACAGGGACAGTTTTTTTACAAAACAAAGATTTTTCGTTGTACAGCTCTCAAGATAGAGCTCGCTTAGTAGTATTGGTAACGCAGGTTCCTTTTTTAATTAAGGAATTAACTGTTCTTGAAAATATAACGTTGGCAGGCTTGGTGATTGGCATGTCAAAAGTTGAGGCACAAGAGAGAGCATTGTTTTATCTTGCAGCGGTAGGCCTTTTTGATACTCAAGCGTGGAATGTTGGTGCATTGTCAGGTGGCCAACGGCAGCGCATCTGTATTGCGCGTGCGTTAGTAGTTAAGCCAAAATTTTTATGTGCCGACGAGCCAACTGGTGCATTAGATGAAAAAACGGGCAGTGCGATTATTCAGTTATTGCTGGATCATCAAAAAAATGAAGGAATGGGATTGATAATAAGTTCTCATAATCCTTCTGTAGTCGAGCAAATGGAGCTAGTCTTTGCTTTAAAAGATGGTATTCTGGTGCCCCATAAAACAGTTTTAACGAAATTAGGAATCCTATGAGCGATCTGCTGCATAAAAAATCAATTTTACAAAAAACCATTCAAGTGGGAAGCAGTACCCTTATTAGCCGCTTTTTAGGGCTGGCGCGTGAAATTTTGCTCATGAGGTTTTTAGGAGTTGGAGTAGTGGCAGATGCGTTTACTACTGCATTTATGATTCCAAATTCATTGAGAAAGCTTTTTGCTGAAGGGGCATTGACCGCTGCTTTTGTTCCAACCTTTGTGACACTATTTCACAAGGGTGGTAAAGAAAAAGCGGATGAATTGATGTCATTAGCTTTTCTTTTTTTTGAAGGGTTATTGTTGGCTCTTTGTATTTTAGTTGTCTGGCATCCTGAGTATACAATTGGATTGATAGCGCCAGGATTTTCTCCAGAACAGGTTGCAGCAACTATCCCTTGTTTGCGTATTTTAATGCCTTTTATTTTTTTTATTTCAACCAGTTCGTTATTGGCAGGGGCATTGCAATCGGTCAATCAGTTTTTTATTCCCGCTTTTTGTCCTATTCTTTTAAATATAACGTTTATTGGAGGCATTCTTGCCTGTTTGGCCTATGGATTATCGGTTGAATATTTATGCTATGCCATTTTATTCGGTGGCTTTTTACAACTTGTGTTGCATGTAGTCAGTTATTTTTCACTCGGATTTTCTTTCAGGATGCCTACACCTGATACCGCTCACTCATTTATAAAAATGTTAACGAAATTTTTATTCTGTTTTTTAAGTATGAGTGTAATGGAACTTTCTTTGATTATTGACCAACGATTTGCTTCTTATTTGGCGATTGGTTCAGTAACTCTCATAAAATATACCTCTCGTTTTATGGGGATCCCGCTTGGTGTGTTTGGGGTCGCTTTTTCAACTATCTTGTTACCTCATTTTTCTCGAGTACATATTTCTGATCCTAAACGGCTCCATTTTTATTTAGCCGAATCGATGAAGTTCGTATTCTGGGTAACTATTCCTGCAACAATTATCATGGGCTATTTATCAGAAAATATTTTTGTGACCTTGTTTGTTTCGTCTTCAAAAAAATTTCCAGTTGCTTTGATCCCTGAAGCCGGGCTTTTATTGATGACCTTTTTGGCAGGCCTTTTTTTCTTTTCGATTAATAAAATTCTTTTTAATTTGTACTACTCGTTTCACGACACCCGCTATCCGATGATAATTGCAATCATTGCAACGGTGCTTAATGTCAGTGCTAATTATGCATTGGTGGGAACATTCGGCACGATTGGCCTTGCTATGGGAACCTGTATTTCTGGAATAGCTCAGACTGTATTGTCTTTGTTCTTCCTTAAGTATCGCCATAACTTTACTTTGTCCTTGAAAGAGTTTTTTGAGTTTGTGCTTCGGTATAGCATGCAACTTGCAGTGATTTTTATTCCATTTTATTGGATCTATAAAAGTACGCATAAGCTTGTAGAACATGTCTGTGGTGCATCATCGAAGGCCTTATTCTTTTTCATTGAAAGTTTTGGCTTTTGGCTATGGGTTACCCCACTTATTGTTATTGTATTTGGCATGCTGTATCTGACCAGGAAGCACTTTAAAGTGCAGCTTTATTTTCTAGATTAAGAACTCATGTCCTTTGTGGTGAAAATAGCTTTTTGAAAAAAGATAAAAAAATAGGCTTCTTTTAAAAGAAGCCTATTTTTGTTATTAAGGTTTTTGAATATTCAAAAGCTTATCTTGTTAAAGTTGCACTTAAAAGAATCGTATCTACTACGGCTGTTCCAGCTTTAAGAATATATTCCCCTGCAGGTCTGAGCGTATCTCTCATAATTTTCCCTGATTGGCTATCTGAGAGAATAATTGGTGTTAAGCCAGCTGCAAAAACAAGTGCCTGGAGAATACGAGAATTGCGCTTATTAGCACCACAAAGAGGATTATTTTTAAGGGCTCGATCATCAAGATATCCCAGCGTTCCCATGCCGACACCTATGATTACTACTGCAGGGACAAATGCTTTCATAGGGAGAAAGTTGTCTTTAGTGCACATGGCAAGAGTGTTTATTGCTAAACTTGCAAGAATTGTCCTTCCTACTGCCATTTCAAATTCTGTTCTTGCAAGCTTCGCCTTTATTGCTTGGGTGAATGGTGTAGATAGTATAAGCGCAGCAAGAGTTAGTTTTTTTATTATTTTCATAATAGCCTCATAGTTAATTAGTTTAATTGATAGGTACGCATTTTTCTTGTTTAGGTTGTCGCAATGTTTTTTGTATATTCTTTTTCAAAAAACATTGTGCAAATAGGGCATTGGTCCAATTAGTAGCCTCGCCATTCTCTTGCTTGTAAGGCGACTATGCTAGTTAGTGCAGCAAGAGCGGATATTTTTTGGGGGAGAAAAAGTCCTATGAAGGGAACAGTTCCCATCCATGCCTTGGCCGTCTCTTCATCTCCGCAGCTTTCAATAATTTGTTTTTTATAGCGTAAAGAAATTGCTGTAAGTACATAAGAAGTAGTAAATCCATGAATAGCCTGGTCTGTATTACCTAGGAGATTGAAAAAGCGAGAAATTTTCCACGCTGGAATTGCATAGTTTAAAGCAATGGAAGGGAGTTTTACATAGCGTAAAAAACCACTCGCTTGGACATACGTTTCTTTAGTAGCCGTTTTAAGAGCATTTCCCCAGGTGGCATTTACAACAGGAGTTAGTTTGGGCTCAGTGCTACTGTAAATGCTTGTAGAAACTATAAGGGAGTATAAGAGGCCGAACGCTAATCTAATGCCGCCGCTCTTGAAAGAGCTAAGGCATGACTTTGGCAAGCCTTGAGCTTGTAAAGAGTAATTTTTCATTTGGTATAACCTCCATGGTATAACCTTCAATAATTTCTTAGACTCTTATTTAGTATAAAGTAATCTGCTGGTCGAGCAATAGGTCAAATTTAAGCTTGATTTTGGTTGGATAAGGTTACTGGCTATGTAGATGGAAAGATTAATAGGGATTTTTTCTTGTTACGTCTGGGTTCCCATACCGTTCGCTTCGTTTGGTCAGAGTGCTCCGCACCCTGCTGCAACTTCCGCTCTCTGGGAATGACACTGTAAAAAATTTCAATATTTAGAGCGCATTATGACAAAGGAAGAAAAACAATTAAAATCTGTGAGGAAAAAATGGACGCAAAAAAAGGCCATAAGGCCTATGCTTTTTTGCTAAATTTGGTTGCGGGGGCTGGATTTGAACCAGCGACCTTTGGGTTATGAGCCCAACGAGCTACCAAGCTGCTCTACCCCGCGATCAATTTTTAAATAACTGTTCCCATGATACCACCTATTCAGGGATTGTCAATTATCATCACACATTAAAAGTCTCTATGGCTTGAATTAATCAATTGATACAAGCGTTGTTATAAACGCTTTCTTTCAAAGTAATGATCAATTGAGCGATACATGAGTGCTTCTTGTAAATGAGGAACGTCGATTATGTCATCCCCTGCAAGGTCAGCGATGGTTCGCGAGACCTTTAGCATCTTGTGGTATCCGCGCATGCTCAAGTGAAGTTGGTCAAACACTTTTTTAATCAGTGCTTCTGCTAAATCAGTGAGTTTGCAGTGTTGCTCAATCTGATCGGGTGTCATCGTTGCATTACGCTGAGTATCATTTTTGAAGCGTTTCTGTTGGATAATAACAGCCTTATCGACAAGTATTTTTAAGTCAGCAGATGACGTAGTTTGTTTTTTATCTTTGACGACATCATAGTCGATACTTGGGACATGAATTTGCAGGTCTATGCGGTCAAGCAGTGGTCCTGAAATTTTTTCAAGATAGCGGTGTACTTGTAATTGAGAGCAGGTGCATTCGCGTTTTTTGTCTCCATAAAATCCGCAGGGGCAGGGGTTAAATGCTGCAACTAATAAGAATGATGCAGGAAAGGTAATTGATTGATGAGCGCGTGCAATGCAGACATGTTTTCCTTCAAGCGGTTGCCGTAATGCTTCAAGGGTGGTTCGTTTAAATTCTGTAAGTTCATCAAGAAATAAAATTCCATGGTGCGCAAGGCTAATTTCTCCCGGTTGGGGAAATGATCCACCGCCAACAAGTCCAGCTTGTGAAATAGTATGGTGTGGTGCACGGAAAGGGCGTTCAGAAATAAGTGATTTGCCCTGCAGTTTTCCACTTATCGAATACACTTTACTTGCAGCTAACGTTTCATCAAAGGTCATTGCAGGCATAATAGTTGTCAGGCGACGCGCAAGCATGGTTTTTCCTGCACCAGGTGAACCGATAAAAAGAATATTATGATTGCCAGTTGCAGAAATGAGCAGTGCTCTTTTTGCGTTTTCTTGTCCTTTTACTTGTGAAAAATCAATGTCATAAAGTGAAGGAGGAGTAACAGGCGCCCTATGTTTTGTAGCGGCTAGTGGTTGTTCATGACGCAAAAAAGCAATAAGTTCTACAAGGTTACTTACGCCAATGACTTCAATAGATTTTATGAATGCAGCTTCCTGAGCATTTTCTAGAGGAAGAATAATACGCTTTTTGCCAAGCCTTTGAGCGTCGTATGCTATGGCAAGAGCTCCCTTCATTGGCTTGATGCTGCCATCAAGAGAGAGTTCTCCAAGAAAAATAGTGTCTTGTAAAAAGTCTGCTGGAATAGAGAGAAGTTGTGATGCTTGCAGGATACCAATAGCAATCGGCAGATCGAAAATGGTTCCTTCTTTTTTCAAATCAGCTGGTGCAAGATTGACCGTTATTCGTCTTTCAGGAAAGCGAATACCACAGTTTTTAAGAGCAGTTTGTATGCGTTGACGGCTTTCTTTAATGGCCGCATCAGGCAATCCAACAATAAAAAAATTGACCATGCCAAAAGCAATATCAACTTCAACGTCTACTATGTATGCATCAACACCAATGGTTGTTGCTGAAAAAATTTTTGTGTGCATTTTGTCCCCCCAAGCGTAGCGCAGTCCGCCATAGCTTAAAGAGCGACGGAGGATAGAATTATTTTTATTTAAAACATCACGTTATATTCCTATCTATAGCATGTATTGATTTATTTGTGAATAAGGAATAGCGACGGAGAAGGATTTGTCGATTGTTTTTTTAAATGAGGGCGCTACACAATAGCCTACCCTTAAAAACCATTCGCCGCCGCCAAGTCTAGGGCGTGATCTTCGAGGCTTTTAAGGATGGTAGTTTTTAATATTTAGCTTATAATTGCTTACCTAAATACTAATTAGGTTAAAATAATTCTTTTAAAGAATAAGGAGGGCACGTGATAGTGATGGTACATACGTTAACACGTCTTGCTATAATGTTTTTTGCATTGCTTGTGAGTTCTTATGCTCAGGCAACTATTACTTTGCAAGCCAATGGTGCAACAAGTTCAACAACTTTTGCAGGAAATAATCTGTCTGCTTCTATTCCTGATAGTAACGATACGAGTAGTCGTTTTTATGTTGGGCGCAATGATGCAACAATTCCTGCTGGATCAAATGATGGGCTGGCTCAGTATGCAGTATCTGCAGCATATGAAGGAATTAGTACGGTTTTTCCTTATGCACCAAAGACGGTTCGATTAAATGGATTAGAAAAACAGCACAATCCTTTATCTGGTCAACAAATAGCTCTTCTTGGGTTGTTTAGTGGGGCCTATGGCACAAAAACTCCTTTTGCAGTTACAACTGATAATCCTCAGAATATGTACTGGAATGTTTCTAGTCCTGGACTAGATCCGTTTGATATTTTTTCTATCACTAATATTGCAGATGCTAATGGTGCTATAACTGCTGGTGTAGTTGCTTCTATAGGTGCTTCAATTCGTGCAGTAACTTCAACTACTCAAATTACTGGCAATTTTATTTTTGCAGCAGTAAGGCCAAATGGAGCAGCTGCTTTTGGTGAGCCTGGTTCTGGTATTGCTATGATTGGTCAAAATGCAAACTCTCTTGGGCAAGCAGCTGCTGTGATGAATGATCCAGTAATAAAATCGGTGCCGCTTGATGGTACGCAATCGTATGTAAGGATTGGTGCTGATGCTATTATTGAGCCAACAGCTCCTGATGTGTATTTCGATCCAATTACTCAGCGCGCGTATGCTGCTTTTACAACGTCAATTGTTGCTTTTGCTACTAATGGATCGCGTAATATTGTTATGGGTTATTTTAATCCTATAACAATAAATGCTAACACCGTGCTTTCTAAATTGGTTTTGACCGATTTTGCTCCAGCAGCAGCGTATGCCGGCCTTGGAGTAACAGCAGTTGGAGGATTAGTTTCGGTTGGGGCTTCTGTTGATGGTATCTATTCAAAATTTCGCTCAATGTATACAAGTACAGGATTAACCTATGGAATTATCGTTGGATCTAATGGCACAACAGCTGCAGATCAAACAGTTTCTGCGGTGCCACTTGTAAATAAATCAGTTGACCCTACCAATACTACGTGGCCTACCGATCCAACCCATGGCGCAATGGCAAGTAAGATTGTGAACCCTGGTACTAATTTAAAAACATTTTTTAATTCACAATTTCCTTTGTATTATCCTTACATTGGAAGAGGCTTTCAGGTTCCTGCAACCACTCCTGCTGACATGCCGCTTTTTACTGATGCTGCAGTTACCGTAGGTGGAGGTATTGCTCCTGGCGTTATCAATGCTATTCAAGTTAATAAAGATACCGTATTTGTTGCAACGAGTGCAGCAGCTACAGTTTCTGCGGGAGTTTTTGCATCTCAAGCATTGTTTGATGGTGATGCTGCAATTAAAGGGTGGACTCCTTGGCAGCGTGTTGCAACCCCTACCAAAGCAGGGAATACGATTTATGGTATTGGCTATCAACCGCAGGTGGGTAAGCTTTTTACTATGGAAGGGGCTACTGCTGCTACAATTGATACGGTTTTGACAACGACATGGAACACGGCTGATAAAGATGGCCTTCTTGGTGGCACAACAACGAATGCACAAGTTGGGTTTGTAGAACTTATTGATACTCAATTTTCTGAAGGGCAAGGTGGTATTCAAGCTGCTTTCGATTTTCCAAATAATACTGTTGGCTTTGCAGTAGCAGCAACGAATAATCGACTATCAGTAATGATTTTTACTGGCTATAAGCAAGTAGTTATTGCCCAAACAGGAGCTGATACTGCAGGCGGTGTTTTTACTCCAGCTGTCGGAAATTTTAGTACCAACATGCAAATTTCAACTAATGGTACCGTAGCTACTCCTGGTGCGGGTGCGCTGATTATCTCAGTGTCCGGTGGGGCTTTAAATAGTATCGGTGCGATTACGAGTGCTATCATAGTAGATGATGGTGTTTTTGGGTATCTGGTTGTTGGAGGTGTGGGCGGTATTGCGATACTTCGTCCAGGTTGGCCAGTTGCGGGATTGCAAAAAAACTTTCAAAATCTTCCTGCCTCTGCGTTTACTCTCATTGGTTCGTATCAAAATGTTCGGAAGCTGTTGAGCGATGGAACTAACTTATATGTTTTAACGAATCAGACATTTGATAGAATTCCTGGTGCTCAATTGGCAGCAGGGCCACTTACTCCTGTTACTCTGGCAACTCCAGCAATGTTACCACAGCAGTATGGGCAGTTTTCAGATGTAGTGGTTTCACAAAAAGTTGCCTTACTTGCAACAAGTCAGGGCCTTCTAACGACTGGTGTAGGTGCGGATGTTTCTGTAGCTGCAACTCCTGCTGCTATGGCATGGACGGGTGTTGCGCTTCCAGAATCTCAACTAGCCGTCACACGATTACAGTCTCTTTCAACGACAGGTTTGCCTGAAGGATTTTCAAGAAATTTTGCAGGGAGTCCGGTTGGAGGAACGGTATATGCTTTGGCTGGTTCAGTAAATTATGACCTTGCCTCGCTTTATCGTATTGCCGTTTCAGCTACTCAGACTACTGCAGTAACAGCAACTACGGTTAAAGTGATTCCAGATTATTTTGTGCAGAGCACGACGAGTGCTTTTGCTGCTCTTGGTGCGTATCGAAATTATGCATCGACATTTGGAGCACTGGTGACCGCTTCAGAGTCTTCTCCTGATGGTCTTCCACCGATATTTGAAGCATTGCCTCCATTTTTACGTACGGGAGTTTTTATTATGCAAAAGAGAAATGTACAAATTCAAGCGGATATTTCTACCGCGATAACGATTGGTAACCTGCTCAGGAGTAGTGGAACGGGATCATTAATTCTTCCGACAAACACTGGGATGAGGGTTCTTGAATAATGAAAGATATGAGCATGTTAAAAAAACAGATTGTACTAGGTATTTGTTTACTTGGTTTAGTAACTCCTAGTTATGCAATAACACCATTTAATATTATGCGTCCTTTTGATCCGAATTTTTTTCCTACACATTGGAAGAATCAAACAAGGCAATTTACCCCGATCCTTTCTTTTGGGGCATCAAATCCGCATGGAAGGTCAGTTACAGGAGAGACAGTTAATGTTCTTCAGTTTCTTTTTCCTACGCAAAATGCACTTGCTATGTTGAAAGGGTTTGCGCCTACTTCACAACAAGCACAATTAGGGCAACTCATTAATATCAATGGCGATGATGGAGTGCGAGGGCATTTTAAAGTTACAGGAGATCTCAAAGTTATTTTTTCAGGATCATTAATTGGTCGTTGGAATTGGGAAAATGGGGTGTGGTTGGGTATGGCTCTTCCTCTAGCATCATTAAAAGTTAAAAACGTCACCTGGGTTGATCAAACCAAAAATGCAACACTTGATGATGCACTTACTCATCAATATTTGACCGATAACTTTGCTGCAAATGTTGCGCAATTGGGAAACGGCCTTTCCATCGGAGATTGGTCTAAAGCAGGGGTAGGTGATTTTACGACCTATGTGGGCTGGAGAAAAAGCTTTTTACAAGAAAAAAAATGGCTTAAAGAAGCTATTGTAAATGTTCGGCTTGGTATTCAATTTCCAACAGGGGTACGCAAAGATGAAGACAGTGCTGTTTCATTAGCATTCGGAAACGATGGTGCTTATACGGTTCCTTTTGCAGCTGGTCTTGATTTGCGGTTTAGGAATATATTTTGGGCAGGTGTTGATCTGACATTTATGAAAATGTTTAATCATATTCGTGATCTTCGTATTCAAACGAATGCTACACAAACAGATCTTCTTACTTTGCAAAAAACACCTGCTCGCAAAGAGTATGGTCTTACGCAAATGTTCAATTTGTATGCTGAACCGATTATTGGAAAAGGGCTTTCTGTTCGTTTTGCTTATGAACATTTTAAGCATGGGGATGATAAGATAGCTGTGATGTCGAATAGTTATTCAACGTTGGCTGCAAACACTGCTGCTATTTTAAATGAGTGGACAACGCATGATCTTCTTGTGCAACTCAAGTACGATTCTGCTAATCCAAAAAGCGAGAGCAATCGGCTTAGACCACAGATTTCTGTCTTTGGGAAAATGCCCTTTAATGGTAAATCTTCTTATCAAGTTTCTTTGATCGGTCTGAGCGCGACCTTTAGCTTTTAAGTAAAATTTCATTGGGCGCAAGAACCTTTATTCTTATCTTCACGTCGTCCCCAACGATAGAAGGCGATCATATGCGCGCGGCATGTTTGTGCAAGAACCTTTATTCTTTCAATACCTTAGCTTTCTGTTGCCCTATGCGGGCATGCATTTAGGATGTGCTTGCACACACCCTAAAAACCCGTGCAAAAACCTGCGATTTTAAAGCTGGGTCGGCCCCAAACCACCACCTTCGATGCTTTTATCGGGGGCTTGGGTTCTACAACCACGCCC
>CANNBR010000015.1 GCA_947502805.1 bacterium | reverse complement strand
TTCAACGTTTAATCCTCATTCTTAAATCTGAAGAAGTTTGCGCAAGAATCTTTATTCTTCCAATAACTTAGTTTTCTATTGCGCTCTGCGCGCGGCACCAAAGGGGTGCTTGTTCACCCCTTTGGAATCCAAACAAAAACATGCTGTTTGATTGCTAGGTCGGCCCCAAACCTCGAAGATCACGCCATAGCCTTTGGCGACGGCGGGTGGGTTCTCCAACCACGCCCTTTGGGCGATGGTCTTCGTGGGCTCCTAATAAAGATTTTTTCTAAAAAATTAAAAAGTACCGTGTCAGGATATCATCGAGCATACCGTCGGAGTGTAACGACGGCGTATGCAGCAGGAAGCGGACGCAACGCTTCCGGATCATATCCGTAAAAGGGGATAAAACAGGAACGGTTTTTGCCCTAGAGTCCAGAGGGATGGGCAAGCATCCCATCTGGTGCCGCACGCAAAGTGCACTAGAAAACTTATTAAAAAGATAAAGGTTCTTGCGCTAAAAAATAATTTAAAAAAATACATTCATAAAAAAAGCGAGTTTAGTGCCGCTCGCACAATTATTTCTTCCGTTTTTTAATGAGAATATACATCTCAGCAGTATGCGGATACTGCTTACAATGTTCATCAAAGAGATGATGGTCTTCAAAGTGTCCAGTGAACAGATCGAACTTGCACAAGTTATCTTGAAATGCATTTCCCGTATCAGTGAGCACACCGACCCTCATCTCTTTTTCTAATGTTTGAGGATTCTTACCAATCATTACAAGTACCTTACCAAAGCCAATATCAGAGATATTTCCTGCAAACGAAACTCCAGAAATAGGTTCAACTTTGATCGGATATTTTTTAGAAGGCTTTCTTTTTTCATAAGGCGCAACAAACCAATACTTATCTGCACCCTCTTTATTATTTGCGACCACCACTTGGAAAGTTTGCGGCACCGTTTGATCTTCAAAATCAATAACTGCACTACCTTGCATTACCAGCTCATTGTAACCCTCAAGGGTAACCCATGCCAGAGGCTTTAAAACTCCTTTATTTTCTAATGCCCCTTCTAGAATTTCATCTTTTGTATGCGCAAATCGTATAAACTCTTCTGGGTTATTACGTATGAAATCGCGTCTTTTACCAGCTTCATCTGAGGGGCGAGGATACAAGGGAAAGAAATATTTTTTTGTTTTTATATGAGAACCAGGAATTTTACAGATGCGGTACTTGGTAATGCGATGATTATTGGGAGCCCCAATCCAACCGCGCGGCAACTTTCCTATTTTTACAGGACATGAATCACCATCTGAATACAAACGATAGAAATCAAAATAGGTATTATAAAACCAATGGCTTTTGAGCCAACTCGGATGCTCCTTTGCATGTTTAGCAAGAAAATCCATTGTATCTTTAACATCATCAATGGTCGCTATTCCTTTAAAGATATTCCCCTCATTTACTCGCACGTAAACACTTTTATGAACATGAGAAAGAAACTGCGACACCTCCTCTGTTATCTGAGCAAGTGCTTTTTGATCGACAGCAATTTTCTGATTATAAGTAGGCTCTACTTTTTTTAAGGTACGCGCATTCGCATCAAGCACACAGGTTAAAACAAGAAGAGCTGTTACCGCTCCAACCTCTAATGAAATATCTTTTAACTGTTTAACATTCATGATCACCCTTTCTCTAGCATTTTATAAACAGCTTTAGGTGTACCAAAAGAAGAATTAGAAAGGCTATGATAAAAAATTAAACCTAAAAAAAGGGCACCGTGAGGCACCCCTTTAAATTTCATAAAAACGTAATGATTACATGCCAACTAAAAGAAGGGACACAATCGCCATAAGTTTTACTAAAATGTTTAATGCTGGACCAGAAGTATCCTTGAAAGGATCCCCAACAGTATCCCCAACAACAGCTGCTTTATGGGCATCAGACCCTTTTCCACCGAGGTTACCAGCTTCGATGTATTTCTTGGCATTGTCCCATGCGCCACCACCATTTGCCATCATCAAGGCAAGCATGATACCGGTCAACGTAGCACCTACTAAAAGACCACCAAGAGCATGATTGCCAAGGGTGAATTTTACAATGATAGGAAGCATAATAGTAATAACGCCTGGAAGAATCATTTCACGCAAAGCAGCATACGTGCTGATTGCGATACAACGTTCATAGTCAGGGTCAGTAGTGCCTTCCATAAGTCCTGGAATTTCTTTAAATTGACGGCGAACTTCAATCACCATTTTCAATGCAGTATTTCCCACAGAACGCATAGTAAAGGCAGAAACCAAGAATGGCATTGCGCCACCGATGATCATACCAAGTAGTACCCATGGATCAAACGCGTTAAGTTCTTTAATATGGGAACTTTCACTGAATGCAGAAAAGAGAGCAAGCGCGGTCAACAATGCTGAACCAATTGCAAACCCTTTACCCATAGCAGCAGTGGTGTTGCCAAGCGTATCTAATTTATCAGTGATGGTACGGACTTCTTTACCCATACCGGCCATTTCTGCAATACCGCCTGCGTTATCTGCAATAGGGCCATACGCATCAACAGTCATGGTGATACCAACGGTAGCAAGCATAGAAACAGCAGCAAGAGCTACAGCGTATAAATCATGTCCACCAAAAGTGTACGCCGCAACAACAGCAAATCCTAAAAGAATAACCGGCAAACATACCGATTCCATTCCCAAAGAAAGACCATAAATAATGTTGGTCGCTGCACCAGTTTCTGAACTTTGTGCAAGTCTTCTGACAGGAGCTCCACCAGTATAATATTCAGTTACTAATCCGATAACAATCCCAGAAAGGCACCCAATAATACATGCGTAGAAAAGTTCGATCGGTAAATTTTGTGATTGTAGGTACCAGTATGCAGCACCCAAGAATACAACGACCGCAACATAGGTTGCATTACGAAGCATGGCAGCTGGACCAGCTTTTAAAATAAGATTTGATAGTAATCCAAAAAGTGAACTTACTAATCCAAGGCCAGAAAGTGCTAGAGGCAACAATGCATAGGCGGTGTTATCACCATGCAAGGTAAGTGCCAAAATAACACACGAAACCATTGCGCTGACGTATGATTCGTAAATATCTGCACCCATGCCAGCTGTATCGCCTACACAGTCACCGACGTTATCAGCAATAACTGCTGGATTGCGTGGATCATCTTCAGGAATACCCATTTCAAGTTTACCAACAAGATCTGCGCCAACATCTGCTGACTTGGTATAAATCCCACCACCGATACGAGCAAAAAAAGCAACAACGCTTGCACCAAGACCAAAGCAGGTCAAAATGGTAATAATGTTATGCGCTTCACTATACTGGTACATCACAAGGGTCATTCCAAAAAGACCAAAGGTTGCTACTGCAAACCCCATAACCCCACCACCAAATAAGGCGGTTAAGAATGCTCCATGTTCTCCTGATTCTTGCGCAGCGATGGTTGTACGAACGTTAGCAGAAGTTGCAGCACGCATACCAATCAAGCCAGTTGTGAGTGAAAGTATTGAACTTCCAACAAATACAACTGCTGGAATAATGCCAAATGCATAAACAAGAATTGCGGCAATAATCGCTACCACGAAGGCAATAACTTTGTACTCTTCACGCAAGAACGTCATCGCCCCTGTTGCAATAGCATCTGCAATTTTTTTCGCTTTTGCATTCGTAACTTCTTTTCCCCGTGTTCTGGAAAAAAGTACCGCAACGCTCACTGCTCCTATGCCGACAACGGCACATAAAGCAGAATAGATTTGAACCATGGAAAAACTCCCTTTGGTAAATTAATAAATTAATACGAGTTTTTAAGGGTATAGTGGAGAGAATTTTTGTAAAGCTAAAGGGGCTTTCTAGGCTTATTTTGAGATTCGAAAAAATAAATTAAAATCTAAAATAGCCCTAGCGAAGACAAGAATAGTCTGATAGCTTACATCACCACTTAAATTTTTAAAAAAACATATCTAAAAGGAATTTTTATGAATAACTGCACCACCATTTTTAAAATCACACTGTTTTGCGTTTTAAGCCTCACTCCACGATGCCTTTTAGGAAGCGATACGACTACCGATGCCTTTGAGGCCATAATTAAGTCACTTAATGTACAAATTATGATCACACAAACCCAAAGATCTATTATTGGTATAGTTAAATGGCTAGGCGAATCACATGAAGGAATAAGAAAAGATAAAGAACTAGAGACTCGCCTTACTTTTTTGACAGAAAAACATGCTCATTTCTCAAAGATGCGTGGTTCGATAAAATCCCCCGAAGAACTCATCACTACTAAACAGACAGATCTATCTTTTACACACCCTTGCAAGAAAATGAAACCAATGGAAGCTGGCCTAAAAGATATCCTAAAAGAAAGTCATGAAGCATTAGAATTAGGGCGCTTTTCCAAGTAACACGATAATAGTACTCAAACATTAGAAATTTCAGTACTATTGCAGGCAATATTTTGAGGCTTGCATGCACGGGCGTGAGGACTCATGATTATTTTAATAAAGGAAAAACTTATGAACTTACGTATACATTTTTTATATCTCGCTTACGTCCTCACTTTAACACAACCTCTTTGTAATGCTTCAATGCTCCCTGTTGGTCATGGTCTTCAACAACTTCCAACAGATATTGCTGCAGATGATGCTGAACAAACACTTAAAAAATTAGCAGCAGTTGATGAACGATTTGCGGCAACTGAAAAGAACCGAATACTTGAACAATTAACAGCAACTAATAAACAAACAAAGATGCAATCTCTGCCTTCTTCAAAAAACTCCTCTCTTAAAGTGCTTGGCGTTGGGTCAGCAATAACTATAGCAGGATATGTTTGGTATTTAGGAAATAGTTTGGCAGAAAACATGATTTGCCAAACTAGTATAGAACCTTGCGCTATTAATGAAACCTATAAAAATTCGGCTCAAGCACTCTTGGAAATAGGCATACTTACGACAGCAATTGGCGGTTTTTTATTTTTAAAAAATCCCTGTAATACATCACAGCGTTTAAATGATACGCAAGAGCAAATAAATGTTTTACCTGATCAACAGGAGCAAGCATTGGATAAACTACTTGATGAGCAAATATTCAATAAAGAATTATAAACTTCTCAACAACGCCGTGAACTCATTGCCGCAGCAGCACTTGCATGACAAACTGATTTAAATTAAATCAAAATTATTTTGTAAATAAAAAAGGCTTCATTATTAGATGAAGCCTTTTTTATTTATTTATTACTTATTTCTTACTTTTTTTATTTCACAGATTCCCCTACCGCTCGCTTCGCTCTCTGGGAATGACATAGATTCTTACTTCTGAATATTCTCGAGAACTTGCTTCTCACTAAAAAACAGACGTTCGCCGTTTACAATCTGAACATCATCAGGGCCTTTACCAAGCAACATGATAACGCTACCAGCATGTGAAAGCGCGTAGGCTTTTTCGATAGCTTTTTGACGATCGTGTATCACCATAACTTTATGTGCCTGTTTTGCTTTTACCCCTGAAACAATCTGGTCAGAAATAACCGCAGGATCTTCAAAGCGAGGGTTATCATCGGTAACAATCACCACATCAGCCAAACGACTCGCAACTTCACCCATTACAGAACGCTTATCTACATCCTTACTGCCACCTGCCCCAAACACTACAATCAAATGATCAGTGCGTGGCCGCATAAGCGATAATACCTGCTCAAAAGAACTTGCCGTATGCGCATAATCGATAACTGCTAGCGCACCATTAACAAGCTTTTGTGTTTCAAGGCGACCAGGCACCGGAGGAAACGCGATCAGAGTTTCTGCTAGTTCATCTATTGGAAACCCGCGTTCAGCTAAAAGACCAACAGCTCCCACAATGTTCAAAAGATTGTACAAGCCAGGAAACCCTTGATAGGTACACACAAATGTTGCTTTGGAAGATTCAACAAGAGCTTCTTGCTCAGTCAAATTATCGCACAGCAGTGTTGCATCGTAATCAGCGGTAGTAGTTACTCCAAAAGATTTTGCACCAAAACTATTTTCCTTCAGTAATCGTTGGCCATACTGATCATCAGCATTTATCAACACTGAACCGCCTGGCTTTACATGAGTAAATAGTTTTTGTTTTTCTGAAAAATACTGCTCCATGCAGGGATAGAGCTCCCCGTGCTCACGATCAAGATTAGTAAAAATCACTCCCTCGAATTCAATATCTTCAAGCCTAAAAAAAGTATGTGCTTGTGCTGCAACTTCAAGCACCACATATTCAATACCTTTTTCAACACAGAGCTTTAAAAACTGATGCACATAATCAGGCTGAGGAGTAGTCAACGTTCCAGTGCAATCAAAATCAATAAGCTCATCTTTCCCCGTATTAAGAGACACTAATGCAGTGGAAATAAAGGCTACTTTTTTCCCAAATGTCTTTAACAAATGAGCAAGCATTGAAACGGTAGTTGTTTTACCTTTTGTTCCACCAATACCAAAAAGTTTTAGTTTTTTGGCTGGATGACCAGCTGCCTCTGCACTCAAATACGCAAGGGCTTTGCGAGCATTACCAACA
This sequence comes from bacterium, assembly GCA_947502805.1. GTDB lineage: Bacteria > Babelota > Babeliae > Babelales > CAIQNR01 > CANNBR01. The sequence continues at coordinate 10,575 of CANNBR010000015.1, read as the reverse complement.
TGCTCAACATGCGCACCATGCTTAATAATAAGTGCTTCTAACTCTGGAGAAAGCTCTGTGCCAACTTCCACCACAATGGTAGAAGCTCCTCGCTCAAGTGCTTTTTGTATGTATGCAGACCCATCTTCTTTTTGTCCCTTAATCACCACAAACGTACTGTCTGTGGTGACATAATCGGTGTGTGATGTAACGGGAAACGTCGTAAATAACTGTTTTTTTGGCATGGTCTAATTATTCTTTGCAAAAAGTTGTGAACGAATAGTTGGCAAAAAGAAAAGAATTGCTGATAAGTTAATCACTAGTAAACATGCAACAGCAAGATCAACCAAAGTCCACATGAGAGCAACTTTCATGAGCGCACCAAGGCAGGCAACACCGGCAAACAAAAAGGTAAAAACAAGATCGAATCTTCCACCTGTCAAATACAACCAACATTGACGTGCGATGTAACAGTATGGCACAAAAACACCTAATCCAAAGGACATGGAAAGTACTGTCACAATATATTTACCCGAAATACCAAAAACTGATTCATAGGATTGAGCCATCAATACTGCACCATCTGCACCAATTGCATTCCATGTTCCGGTCACTACAAGTATTAACGAAACAAGCATTGCAACTATGTTGATACTCATAAAAGTACTCAACATACCCGTAATACCATCATTACGCGGGTTACTACTTCCTGTGTTTCCGTAAAGAATGGCGGCAGTTCCAAGACCAGCTTCACAAGCATTCACTGTACGTGAAATAGACATAGCAATAAGACGTTGTACCGTAATACCCATACCAGCACCCATAACCGCTTGCGGGTTAAATGCAGAAGACACTATCAACTGTAATGCAGGGATAATTCCTTCCCAATAAAATCCAAGAATAATAAGAGCGGTAATAAAGAAAAGACCGACCTTAAAAGGAATAATAGCTTCTGAAACTTTCATAATGCGTTGCGCTCCACCGAACATAACGTACAAAACAAAAGCAGTTAAAATTACTGCAACAACCCAAGCGGAAACGCCCGTAGAATGCTGAAGCACATTACTGATAGTATTACATTGCATTGCATTGCCGCTGACAAGTCCATAAAACAAACATGCTGCTGCATACACATAGGCAAGTGCTTTTCCAAAAGGAATTTTGTCGATATATAAGAATGGCCCGCCAAGAACAGATTTTGTCTTAGCACGAGCAAGCGCTGCAAACGAAACGCTTAAAAAAACTTCAGCAAAACGAAGTGCCATTTCTAAAATACCTGCAACAAACATCCAGAATGCTGCTCCTGGTCCACCAGCGTGAATTGCAGTAGCAACTCCGGCCAAACAGCCATTACCAATACCTACGTTAAGTGCATTTAAAAATGCTTGAAAGGATGTCATATCCCCTTTAGTTGCTGCTTTATCTCCACCGCCAAGTACCAATTTCCAACTTTTACAGAAATATCGGAACTGTACAAAGTTCAAAGCGACCGTCACTATGACTGCAACCCCCACTATGAATCCAAGGTAGATTGGTGAAAAACAAATCTGATCGCGCAGGAGAGTAACAAATTCTATTACCATGCTTTTTCCTTTCATTGAAAAAGATAAACAGCGCTTTTGCTTTACTAAGCAACAAAAAAACGCCTATACTAAATTTTTTTATACACTATTTACACGAATATGTCTTTATGAAACTATTAGCCCTTGATCTTGGTGATCGCTGGATTGGCACTGCACTTTCTGATAAATCACAACTCCTTGCCCGACCTTACAAAACAGTTGAAAAGAAAGAGCTTGTTTCTTTTCTGACAAAACTTTTTGCAGATGAAGAAATTGAAGCAATTATTATCGGTAACCCGAAAACATTACGCGGAACTGATAGCCAACAAACTGAAAAAAATGCACTTCACAAAAAAGAACTCGAAGAGCTCTTTCCAGATAAAACATGGCTTTTATGGGATGAAAGACTTTCAAGCAAGCATGCTCAAAATATGCGGATAGCAAAAGACAAAACAGAGATTCACTCGATTGCTGCAGCACTTATACTTGACTCTTACCTGACCTATAAGATATTTCAGAAAGGTTTACTGGACGATTAGAAACTCTCCGCAAATGTGCTAAGCTGATTTTCTATCAGGAGAGATAAAAAAGAAGGAGCGCATATGAAATGCAAAAAATGCTCAGGCCTTATGGTCTTACAGTCGTTTTTTGATCATTTTCTAAATTTTGATGGTTGGAAATGTTTAAACTGCGGAAAAGTTATACCTAAGAAAGAAAAGACACTAGAATTTGACGCATTCGGTATTTTTTATCAACAACAAAAATGCAAAAACAAAAAATAGACCCCTTGTACCTAACCTTGCACAGTGATTACAATTCAGTATTCTGTGGACTCTTTAAAGGCGCTGCTTGTATCGCGGTCATCCAAGAACACAAACTAACTGCTAGCAAAAACCTCATGCTCAGGCTAACGACCCTTCTTAAAGAACAAGATGTCTCGTGGGCCGATCTTGATTTTATAGGGGTTAACCAAGGCCCCAGCCCATTCACTACCTTACGCATAGTTATTACTACTGTTAATGGCATTCTCTTTGCTAAAAAAATTCCTCTTATTGGAGTCGATGGACTTCGAGCATTTTTGACCGAATACACAGCATCAGAATCTGAAATGGTCGTTGTAGTGCTTAACGCATTTAATAACGATATTTATTTTGGGATCAAATACCCTAATGGCACTACTGAAACTGGGTGGAGTTTTTATGCAACTTTTTTAAATGAGTTTCAAACAAAATATCCTACAACTTCAATGACATTTACCGGTAATGGTGTTTCTCTGTATCGTGAAGCGATCGTAAACCTTTTCCCTCAAGCAGTTATTCCTGATCCTCTTCCTGAATCTGTAAACTTGCTTACTGTTGCATCATGCGCTCTAGCGCAGTGGCATAATGGGCAAATGACTTCTTCCCCCTTACTACCCCTTTACTTAAAGACGATGAATTACAAACCATCAATGTAATATTTGCATTGCGTACGACGTAGGTATGCGCTCTGCGCGCAGAGCGCAACAAAAAAACTCAACCTTACCTGCAGGCATGCACAATGCCAATTAACAAAGTTGCCGCCTGCTGCGCTCGCAAAATAGTAGAACCTAATTGGCAGAACACAAAGCCTTGAGCTCGTAGCAGCTCCTTTTCTCTATCACTCATGTCACCTTCCGGCCCCACACAAATTATAAAACTTTTATCATCGGTAGGAGTGGTAGCAATAATCTGTTGCCACAAAAGACCTGCCGGATCTGCGTACAGTTTTAAAGCCTGAGTAAATGCAGGAGAAGCAGCATGGGTTTCAAGTAGATCGGTTAAAGTAGGTAATGGGGTGTCTTTTAAAGGATGCGGTAACTCATTCAAAAACAAACAAGGAGAAAAGTTTTTTGATTGTTCTGCAGCCGAAATACTTACTCTTTCAAGGCGCTCCCGCTCAGAAGCAGAAAGGCTATGGCGAGAACTTTTATCAGTTGAAACAAAATAGATGTGAGAAACGCCCAATTCACGGCATGCATACACAAGTTCATCAAGAGCTTCTCGTTTTAAAAGAGGCAAAATAACGGTCAACTTTGGAAGCACCGGAATATTCTTGGTTAGCTTTCCAATAGCTACTATCGCTTTATTTTTTGGATAATCAATAATGGTGCAAGGAGCATGAACTGCGTCATCAAAAAGCATCACAACTTCCCCCTTGCCTGCCCGCAGCACATACTGAAGGCGATGGATCAACGTTGTATCTGTAAGAGTTAGCTGTGTCTTTTTTTCTGCTAATGCCTGAGAAAATTCTTTTGAATAAAGAGCAAATTCATGACTTTTATTATTCATCATCTGCATCCTCATCCTCAGCAACTTCACTATCAGTATCGTATACATACTTTTCAGCTTCTTCTTTTTTTCTATTGGCAAGAAGTTCTGTCATCTGTTTTACAATATCTTTATCTGAACCTGATTTTTGCCTAAACTTTCTTACTATTTGAAGTTCATCATAATCAACAGAAGCACCTAGTTGAACTAATTTTCGAGCAACATCAACATGCCCACATCCTAAAGCAACTTGTAGTGGCGTCTTTCCCTTGCCATCAGGAAAATCAATGTTAACTTTTCTTCTTTCACTCTTTTTATCTATTTTTTCGGAAGAAAAAATGTCAATCCCTTCTAAGAATTGATTAAAACAAGCCATATGAAATGCATTATAATTATCTGGCCCAAGCCTTTCAGCACACTCACTACCATGCTTTTCTAAAAGAGATTTTAAGATCAAAGGATTTCTACCAAGAACAGCATCTCGCATTTCACGTGCAATTTTTTCTTTTTCTACATCTTGATCAGAAACAGTTGAAAAAAAACTAGCAACTGCGCCAAGAGCTCCAAAAAAAAAGTTGGATGATGAAGAAGAAGAAGCTAAAGGTTGTTGGTATGCAACACCATTACCCTTAATATCAAGCGGATGGACTTTTACCACATCATGGAAAGGCGGTGGAGTTATATCGCCATAAGCATGCTCATGTTCAGCACCTACAAGAACTAATGGTACAGAAATAATTATCAACCCTATCATTATTCTTTTCATGCTTTTCCCCTTTTATAGAAATAGACTATCTCTTTTTATTTTTTCCTTTTGAAGTAGACAGATATCCAAGTACAACTTGATACCACTTTTTCATTTTTTCTTCATAGACATACGAACAAAAAACTTTTGTATAAAAAGGCACATCTTTAATTGAAATCTTAATTTTTTTAGTACGGACCATTTTTATATTCATATCTAGGTCTTCAAAATCTTGTGAATCTTCAAAACGTTCGCCTGTCTCTTCAGTCTGCTGAAAGTGCTGCAATGCTTGAGCCCTCTCTTGCTGAGCCGCTACAGCGCAACAAGAAAGCAGGGGAATAAGTGCGTATAATTGTATTTTTTTTATCATATTATTTTCCTTATTAATCTTTAGAGCTTATCCGAAAACTATTTTAATTGTTTTTAGCGCTATTTTTTACAGTCATTCCCAGAGAACGTAGTCGCAGTAGGGCACAAAGTGCTCTAGCCAGACAAAGTGATCGGTACGGGAACCCAGACGTAACAAAACAAAGTCATTATAATTTATCAAAAAAATAGACTGATTTATTTGACTTTCCTAACATAGATTCTTGTTTTTACTTATTCACTGTAATGATTTTTGTGCAATTATTCTGGATCCTTACGCTCACTTCGCTTAGCAGCCTACTACGTACGCTGCCGCAGCTCTCGTATCGCTGAGGACGACGAGTGGAAGGGGTCTTCTTTATTAATCTTTATTATAAACTCAATCGAACCTAAGAAAGATTCTTTAAATAGTGAGCGATATCAATCTGCTTAATTGTCTCTTCGGCCCCTGATTGCATCTGTTTAACTTTAACCGTGCCTGCCTTTTGCTCATCGCCACCTAGTAAAAGAACCGCTTTTGCACCAGATTTATCTGCTTTGCGCATCATATTTTTTACTGATCCATCAAAGAAAACATCTACACAAACATCAGCGCGAATTAAAGCATCAGCAACTTGCAACGCAAGGGAATGTTGTTCTTCAGATACAGGAACAATCGCAAACAATTTTGGTTCATACGTAAAATCAAGCGTATGTTGTACCGCTTCAAGGAGCAAGACCAATCGATCAAGGCCAATTGCAGCACCTACAGAAGGTTGATCCTCTTTTGCCCCTAGATTTTTAACTAACTGATCATACCTACCACCACCACAAAAAGTACTTTGTGCACCAAGTAATGGGCTCACAAATTCAAAGACTGTTTTATTGTAATAATCAAGACCACGAACAAGGCGAGGCATGTGAACAAAAGGAACGGAAAGTTCTTCAAGCTGATGACGCAACTCACACCATTCAATGTCACACTCTTCACAAAAGCAATCTGTAAGTAATGGCGCTTTAACATAGAGCTGCTGACAAGTTTCACTCTTACAATCAAAGACACGCAAAATATTTGCATCTTTACGTTTAAGGCACGTTTCACACAATGCGGCAAGGTTAGCTTCTAAAAATACCGTGACCTGTTCTTTGAAAAGTACACGATCTTCAGGACACCCAAGAAAGTTAAGGTGCAGAGCATAGGCTTCTAATGTTAATGATTGACGAAATAAGCGATCAAGCATTGAAATTAATTGAGCATCATAGGCCAATGAATGAGCGCCAATGAGTTCCATGCTGCATTGATAAAACTCTCGGTACCGACCTTTTTGTGGCCGCTCATAACGGAACATAGAACCAAACAAAAACACTTTCCATGGAACTGTTTGTATACCTTCTTCAATAAATGCACGCACTACTGAAGCAGTTGCTTCGGGACGCAAACAGATTTCATCATCGCCTTGCGCGACGTCGGAACCCTGTTCTGCTGAAGACGATCTCACGATAAACATTTCTTTTGAAACCACATCGGTCTCGCAACCCAATGAACGTTTAAAAAGGGCTACTGGCTCAAGAATAGGGGTGATAATCTGCTTAAAATGATACTTTTGCATCTGTTTGGTTATCGCATTTATGGCAAATAACATAAGGCGCGAATCAATAATATCCCGCGTTCCTCTTACTCGTGATAACATACAACCCTTTTTTCGATAAGAATGGCGACTGACAAATCTTTTGATCAAGTTTACCAGATATCAGCTAGAGAACCAATAGCCCTACTTTTTTCAAGGTCTTGACTCTCAAAAATAACTACTGCTAAAACTGGAACTTATTGTTAGAAACAAAATAAAAACATCACCACAGTAAGAATGATGGTGAACAAAAGGAGAACGTTGTGAATAAAAAAATCATACCATTGTTAATGTTACTGTGCCTGCAAAGCTCAATAGAAGCAGCCAAAGCTAAACCAGCACCTGCGGCAGAAGAAGAATGCGATTGGTACTGCCAGCTCATTAAAGAAGCTTCTGCTCCCATCCCAGTAGCTGCTCCTATCCCAGTCGCCGCACCAGCAAATTTAAGCGTCACACAACTTGCTAATCAAATCAAACAACTTTCCAGAGATGATTTATCACTCCTTCTTCAAAACATGGCCAGCAAACTTGCTGTCTCAAAACCAACTGGAAATGATAAAACAAGTAGTTTTTTAACCGGTCTTTATAGCGCACTTGACGCGCTGACAACCTTGCTAGGACAAGTAACACAATCAACTGATCTCAGTTCAATTTCTACTCTCAAACAGTACCTCCAAAGCAGACTCCTTCAGATTGCAGGATCGCTTTAATACCTTAAAGGAAACGTATGTTGAAAAAAAATCGCCTACTACTCCTGTGTTTACTTGGCCCTGCCACAAGCAGTGCAGTCAAGTTTACCAGCCGCTCAATCATGAACATCTCGCAGGTAATGCCTGTTGACCCAACCCTCTATTACATGTTCAATGACCACTTTACCTACGACCGTGATGAAGTTGAAGGCAAGACACTTAAAGAAAAAATAAAGCACCTGAGCAAAGAAGCCAAAAGCGCCTTCAACATGGTTGTCTGGAGAGGTTCAACTACCAACCACGATGACATGGCACAATACCTACTCCCGTTTGGCAAAACACAATTGCGCGTACGTGAAGGAAACGACACCACTACTAACCTTAATGTTGATGTTCCCGGCAACCAAGATATTGTGGCAGAAAACTTTAACATCACCACCAACCAAAAAAACTTCTGCAGCACCTTGGACTTTAAACCGAAACAAACCTTTTTTGGGATAGGCTTTTCTGGTTATCGCCAAATCAGTAACAAAATCTGGCTTTCATTTGAAGCCCCTCTTGTTCATGTAAAAAATACCCTTGATATGGTGGAAACAGTAACCTATGCAGGCGGTGGTGCAGTAGTGCAGGCAGCGGGTGCAGAAACCCAAGGTTTTAATAACACTCCTTTTGTTGCCAATATGAAAGACGCTTTTAAAAACCCCAACATGCATTATGGAAAAATCGATGGCCCACAATCAAAAACTGCTGTTGCCTATGTAAACCTTAAAGTTGGGTACACCTATCTCCATGAAGAAGACCGATCCCTACACGTATACGGCGGATTCCTTTTACCAACAGGTAATAAACCAAAAGGGGTCTACCTCTTTGAACCCCTTGTAGGAAACAACAAACATTTTGGTCTTATCCTTGGAGCCTTTTTCACCAGACGCTTTGAAACAAAACGGTTTGCGGTAAACGTTTCTGCTGATAGCGATACTGAATTTCTTTTTGCAAACACCCAAACGCGCTCGTTCGATTTAGCTGGCAAACCATGGAGCCGCTACATGGGGGTCTATGCAAACAATGCTCAACGGCTTCTTGATAATGCAACTGCAGGTGCTGGAGCATCTAGAATGTGCTTTCAAACCTGGGGTGTAAACATCTTTACCCAGGAAGTAAAAGTAAACCCTCATTTTTCAACCAACCTGATTATTAATGCTTCATTTGAGCTACCACGGAACTTCGCATTCGACCTTGGGTTTAAATGCTTCTGGCAACAAGATGAGCATGTCACTCTTAAAAATCCATGGACACTAGGACCTATCATTGGTGAATTATCAGAAGGACAAACTAATCAAATAGGCGAATGTACTCCTGCTCGCGGAATTAATAATATGTTTGCTAATGTTGCTACAAGCCCTATTGCTCAAGTTATTTATATCACCGAAGATCAACTTGATTTAACCAGCGCCACGCAACCATTTAGAAGTGACTACACCTTGTACGCAGCAACCCATAAATTCTGTGAATTCAAAAACTTTAAATCATGCAGGCTCCAATTAGGCACCAGTTACACTTTTGGTTCAAACAATGCAACTGCAGATAGATGGCAAGTCTGGCTCGGTACCGCGTGTTACTTTTAAAGGATTAAAAAAATGAAAAAAACAATGATAAAAAAACAAAGGACAATCTTTCTTTTGGTTGCTCTTCTAGTAACTCATGGGGAATTAGCATATGGTTCTCTTGCTGCACTCAATACAGCACTAGATATAAATGAAGCTGCTGTAAAAGCAGTCTGTGCACAATACCCTGAGTTCTGTGCTAAACCTGGTCAAAGAACTCGTATTCTAGCCAAATTCCCTACCATTTTTGACGTAGCTCCAGCTTCTTCAGGAGGAGCAACAAGATCAGGCGGCGGCGGTGGGCCAGTGTTATTACCAACCCAGGTTGTTATAGATGTTATGAAACCTATAGATGAAGCTATACTTACTGGAAATAAGCCGGCTGTAATAGCTCTTTTTAACGCTGCTTCAAATTCCACAGCATCGCCACAATTTTTAGCAACTCTTTATGGCCTTACGCAAAGAATTTATAATGTATTTAACATAACACCAGTGACCACCAATGGTATCGCGCAGTTTACTGTACCGACACCAGTCGTTCAAATTCTTCCAGGACCTCCAGCACCTCTAATAATTCCAGGACTTCTAAAACCTCCATCTCCAATACAAACTATCGTTACTGAACCTGACCCAAACTTAATAAAATATCAAAAACAATTACTTGGTTTAGTAAAAACTTTTAATGAAAAAACAGGTGGTGCAAGTGCTCTTGATAAGGACAAACTCCAAAGTATTATGATCACAGCAAGGGCTTTTCCTTCGACTGTAACTAGCACATTAGATGCGCTCCTAGAAATGATAATTGCTATTGATCCTAGCATGATAATTCTTGATCCAAATGTTCAACCTCAAATAGCTTTGATTGATGCGAAAATAAAAAAAATCGAGATTGATTTTAACAACATACATAAAAACCCAACACAAAGAGATATTGATAATATGAAAGCTGGGTATAGAAATCTTCAGAATAAGATAGAAGAACTTAATAAAAATGCTTATAAAGATAGCCCAGACTTAACTAGTCTTAAAGCATTAATTATTGTTATAGAAGCTGAATTAAAGAATCTACCAAGACTCCCTACACTGTATAATAGCTCTACATGTACTTATACGGTACCAGGTTTTATTGCTGATGCTACTAATTACGAAGCTCTTAAAAAGGCTTTTAATGATTGGAAACTAAAGTTGAATTCTACTGCTAATAAAGATCAAAAATCGGCACTTACGACTTTAGAAACTAATTTTAAAGAGTTTTTTACAGGTATCGAAACATACAAAACCGCATATATACCACTTAGTTTCCTTTTTGATAGCTCTAACGCTAAATGCAAAACAATGTTTCAAACTGATAATGCAGCAATACTTGGCAACATTAAGGGATTAGAAACAGCAAAATTAAACGCAGAAAGTGCTTATGATGACACTCTAAAAAGATTTCAATCCTTATACGATAACTTCTTAAGAACCAATCCTACTAGTTCAGAAGCTGATCTTAAAGCAGAATGTAAAAAGTTAGATGAAGACTCTACAAAACAAGGAACTCCAATACCAACAATGTTCCCGCTATTTAAAGAAGCTCTAGACAAGTATGTATCTCCTTTAGATTCAGAAATAGAACCCCTTGTAGATCTTTTAAATGGTATTACCGCTGCTACTAACATTGTCGCATTACTAGAAGCCCCAGCCCCCATAACAGCAACTGCTGGCATAGCCTTTATGATTTATAGGGCTGCTT
>CANNBR010000014.1 GCA_947502805.1 bacterium | reverse complement strand
TTGTGTGTGGATTGCAAAGGGGTGCACAAGCACCTGCTTTGCCGCATGCCCGCGGAGGGCAACAGAAAAGTAAGTTATTGTAAGAATAAAGGTTCTTGCACAGATTTCTCCCCATCTTGTTCAAAAGAAATAATGAAAAAATCATTATACAAAAAATGTGTAGTCACCTAGATTAAGAAAAAGCTCTTTCATTAAAAAAAAGGATGAAACGTGTATAAAAAAAACCTCTTGTGTTTCCTAATCCTCTTGCAATGCAATCCTCTTTTATCTTCTGCTATTCCTACTGCTTCTTGTGTCGAACCTTCTTCAACAACACCATTTTTTTCTAGCAAACTCACTACCAGTACTTATTTTGGCCAAGATTTAGATATTTTAAACATACAGCCTTTTAATCCTTACTCACTCTTCCAATATATATTTGATTTTGGCATTAAATCTTTAAATAAAAATCTAAGAAAAGAAGCAAAACAAAGTTTCTCTTTTGTTGCAAATGCACGGATGAAAGGAATTTTCGGAACAATAGGATCGGGCCTTGTCCCCATACAACAAACAAAAAAGTTTGAAATATGGATGAAAGAACTGTTTCTCCAGTACATGCCAACTGAAAACAAAAACAATTTCATCAAAGGTGGCTTATTTCCATTCATGGTAGGAAATGGCTTTGTGCTAGGAAATGCTTACGATATTAATATCCCCATCTCATGGCAGTATTGTTATGAACAAATTAACCAATTTAGACCAGGGCTACAGCTTCAATTAGGAAACAAAAAGAATTCAATTTCAGCAAGCGCCTATGTAGGGTTCATCTTAGTGCAAAATATTATCTCTGCTCCCTCTACTTTTTCAGCATCAGAACTACTTGCAGCTGAAGCTCTTTTGCATGTTAATTCTCCATCTTTGATAGGAGGGTCCCATAATGTAGTTACCTCATTACAAATGAACTTCGGTCCTTTTGAGCCCTATCATCTCAAGATTTCTCCTTACATTTGTCTTCATTCAACAGATCAATATATTGAATTCCCTGATGACGCAACGAGCAAACTTTACACTCCTGGTGCTGTCTTTCTTTATGAAAATAATAAGTGGCGTATCAATTTTGAAGTAGCAAAAAATTTTGGCCACCAACACGTTAAAGCATTAGATAGGTATGTGATTGGAACCACTACGCATAGCTTTAAAAACGCTCTTAATCGTTTCAGGAATAGTTACACCAATAGTTATGCGGGTTTTCTTGTGTACTTCAATACAGTATGGACAAAAAAACAATGGCGATGGGCGACAGCTGCTGCTTATGCATCGGGAGAAAACAGTCCGAACGATTCACCAATAACCCTGTTTCTGACAAAACTTACCCCTGGCGTTCGTTATAAGGATTACAATAAAACTTATAAAGGATTTCTAGGAACTAATCAGTTCTCAGAAGCTAACAGTATTAACGCTTCCTATTTCGGACCGGGAAGTTATCGTTACAGCAACTTTGCCCTTCTTGGCTCAACGCTTGCTTATACTATTAAGAAAGAACAAGACACTTTTATAAATCATGTTACTTGGGCAAGCTACTTCAAGCCAAACGGTATAATCCTCGATATTACTGATCAAACAGGGGTCGCGCTCAATACCCCTCTACCTCATTATCTTGGTACCGAATTTAACGGCTCTACCTCATACTCATTAGGAAATGATTTTAAGATTTCTCTGCTTGGAGGATTTTTTTTCCCTGGAAAAAATTATAATGAACTCAAGAAACAAATCTCCTTTGCGGAACTGCAAATAGAAAAATCCATTAATCCTGCTGTTACCTCAATCCCTACACTATCCCCAACAAAAGTGGCCTTCTTTACCAGCTTCAGCCTCGTTTGGACATTCGATTCTTTGAATATTAAAGAGTTTTTTGATCGAAATCGTTAAATCGTTATGCGGTTAAACCGCTATTTGTGCATAATCGATATGCCCAATAAGTTCATTAGGATGTATATTCTTCTTTTCTTCTGCTGAAAATGTACGTGCAATTATTCCATTTTCCAGCACCCAAATTTTATTGCCCATGCTCATCGCAATATACGGATCATGCGTAATCATCATCGTAGTTACGTGATGCTCCTTAATAAAATGCGCTGCATGTTTTAGTAAAGTTGTTGCTGCTTGTGGATCAAGTGCTGCAGTGGGTTCATCAAGTAAAAGAATTTTTGGTATTAATTGAGTTGCCATCACAAATGCGATGAGTTGACGCTGTCCCCCAGAAAGTGACTGCATTTTTTTATCTAAAATGCTTTTATCCATTCCAACATTCTGTACTAACTGTTCTGCTTCAGATCGAGGCATCACTTCCATACCATCTACAAAACGAGCTGCTCTTCTACTGTAATGGGCAAGTGCAAGGTTCTGATGCACTGTAAAAATACCAACGGAATTAAGTCTTGTATTCTGAAAAATACTGGTAACCATGCTTGATCTTTGTAGCTCATTTAATCCCGTTACATCAGTGCCATCGATAGACAGAGTTCCACTTTGTAGCTTGATTTTCCCGGTAATCATATCAAACAAGGTACTCTTTCCTGCGCCGTTTCCACCCACAATGACAACAAAATCACCTTTTTCAACAGTGCACGAAAGATCACGCAAAACATGATGAGAGCCAAATGACACAGTACTCTTTTTTAGCTGTAACATCTCAGACACCTTCTTTTTTATGGAGCAATTGCTTGATAACGATTAACACGACAATTAAAAGCGCTGTGATTAATTTATTCCAATCTTGATCCAGTTGCAGCTCGAAGGTAAATGCAATAATTGCCTGGTAGATGATTGAACCAACAAGAAGAGCTATACCAAAGTTTGCACTGAGCATTTCGGCAAGAATCATACCAGCAAGTCCAATAATCAATACACCAACGCTTGTCCAAATTGAAAAATACCCTGCGTAATGCACAAAGAGGGCACCACTTATTGCTGCAAGCGTATTGGATAAAACTAATCCAAGAATGGTATATCCATGAACACTTTTGCCCACATTGGTTAGCATCTGCGGTGTATCTCCCACTGCACGCAGCAAAAATCCAACTTCCGTTTTTAAAAACCAAGAAATTAAAGAAAAGAGAACTGCACATACAATTGTTAGGACGAGTAATGGCTGGTAGGGAGAAAGCACTGAAGGGGTCAATGTAAAAATCGTTGGCTTTCCACCAAGCGACATGTTTGATCCCGCTATTTTTAAAGTGATCGAAAACAGTCCAGTGGTTACCACAATACCGCTAATCAAGTTATTAAGTTTTAATTTTGTCGTCAGTAATCCAGTAGCAACACCTGATAATGCTCCAACTAATGCAGCACCAAAAATCCCAATCCATGGATGCACCTGCCAACTTGTTAATAATGCTGTTAACGCACCACCTAATCCAAAGGCTCCTTCAACTGCTAAGTTATCAAAATTAATAAGACGAGAAGCGAGGTAAACACCTGCAACAATAATCCCAAAAATTAAGCCCCGCTCAACAATCCCCTGCGCTATTTGTAACAATTCAATCATTATTTCCCCTCTGTTAAACCAATACAACATCGTTCTTTAATGCCTCTGGCACTATGATCCCTAATGTGTCAAGAGTCGCTTTGTTTATAAAAACTTCTTTACAATCGCCTTGTTTGATAGGTGATTCATAAGGTTTTTCACCATCAACAAGTACTGAATATGCCACTTGAGCAGCCTGTTTACCACTCGCTCTGTAATCAACACCACGCGCAGCAAGAGGGCCAAATTTTACAAGCATGTTATCACTGACCACTAATGGTTTTTTGTTTTTTAACGTTATCGTTGTAATCAAAGAGATAGCAGAAGCAACCATGTTATCAGTAGGGGCAAGAAGTACAGCAACTTTTCTGCATGCTAATTCTGTGAGCGCTGCTAAATCTGATTCATTAGTAACTGCAAAATCAGTAACTATCAAACCTCGTGCTTCAAGCTCTTGCCTCATCTGCTTTGCCATTACAAGTGAATTAGTTTCCCCAGAAGTATATAAAAGACCAACAGTTTTTGCAGTTGGAACCAATTGCACAAGCATATCAATTTCAGCAGGTACATTAATTGCATCAGTTGCTCCACACACATTTGTCATCGGATAGATTAACCCCAAAGCATGTGGATCAGTTACTGCTGCTATAAAAATCGGTTTTGCTTTTTCTACTGCACTCATTGCTTGCGCTGCAGGAGTAGCAATGGCAAACACACCACTCAGTTTCTTATTTGAATGAAATTGTTGCGCTATGGTATGCGCTTGCGAAACTGATCCTTGTGCATTTTGCACAATAAAAGAAACATCAGCTCCCAGCTTAGTTTGCAACTCTTCCATAAAACCATCTCGAACTGCATCAAGCGCTGGATGGGAGGCAGTTTGCAAAATACCAATCGTGTACAAAGTTGTTGTTTGTTTTCGAATCTTTTTAGCAATAACAAAACTCAAAACAAACGCTCCTACTAGAGCCACCATTATTATTATTTTTTTATTCATTTTGTATCTCCTTAGAATTTATCCGATAAACTACTTTAGTTATTTTTTTACAGTCGTCCACAGAGAGCGAAAATAGGCAACAAAAAACCCCAGGTTTTAACTGGGGGACTTGTGCGCGTTGAGCTTAAGGGTTTTTATACCTTAGGCATACTGCGACCCCCCGCGTGTATAATATGAAAAAGAAACGGCACAGAGATGGCCGTTAGAACTGTTAGAGAAGTTAACCGAGGTGTTAGCTAGTGACGTTTTGGATTTTTTTGTATTTATATTCATGCTTTTAATCGTACAGCACAGTGCATAAATAGCAAATGGCCCTCCTTGCAGGCCTCTGTTTCTGGGTAGAGAGATGACGAAACTCAACGGAATCTAGAGAAACTGTCTTGATAAATCAAAGGTGCTTAGCAAAACAATAAGACCAATAATGAGCGAAACGACATAGCTGAGAGATGTGTTTTTTGGGAAAATGTGCAAATCCATTAAGCCCCAGGCTCCTCTCCATAATGAGACAACTCCTAAAACTACAATAAAGGTAAAAGGAAATTGTGATTGTGTTGCGTAGGTAAAAAGCTGGGAGAAGGTCATGCGTGCTTGTGCAAAAAAGGGTGAAGCAGCCGCGCTTAGCAATGAGCTTGAAAGTGCAAAGTATACAGCAACAAAAGGTATACGCATGATGTGTTCCTTTATGGTTAATTAAGGCTTCTTCTTTTTTTTATTTATTCTATGTAGCGAGGTTACTTATTCTTATTTCGATTAGGCTAGCTCACCTTTCTATTTAATCAATCTATTTATAACTGTTTTTTCCACAAGCTGGCAATTAAAAAAAGTTTTCTGCTTAAAAGCTGGTAGGCCAGGGGAGCCACTTGTAAAAAGCTATAAATCCTATATAATTCAATTAGTAATATTGAAAAATGAATGGTTCATTTGAATATATAATAGGCTAATGTCTAGTCGATTAAGCTCAAGAAAAGCGATGATCACTTTTAAAAAAGAGTGTAAAAAGCTAATGGAAGCTTAAAAAAAACAATTATGGAGAATAAAGATGAAAAATAAAATAATAACGGTGCTATTACTTGCTGGTGCAGGTTTTGGTCAAGATGCTCAGGCAATGCATGGAGCAAGAAGTTTTTTAAATAAAGTATTTTGTTCAAAAACAGCTGCGGTAGCGGGAGTGGTTTTAGGAGTAAATGGCGCTGGGTTTTACTATCTTCGACAAAATGCTTTGCAGTTTGTTCCACATACAGAAACAACATTGTCGCAAGGATCGCAAGAAGAAGTGAAAGCATTTTACAAGTCTCATGGGCATTCTATTTCAATAAAAGATAGCGAGGCTGATCAAACTGTAAGAAATGGAGATGAGGAATTTATATTTCTAGACAGAAGAAGTAGAGATGTTTTGGATGGAAATTCTTTTCTTGGTGAAACATTGGAAAGAAAACATATTTTAAATGGACTGCTTTCTCATGAAGTTGATCATTTAAAGCATCCAGATATATTTGAACGACATATTGAGATGGGAACAATTTTTCCTGCGTCAATTATAGCTGGTAAAATGGCTAGAGTTGCTGGTGGCAGCAAAAAACTTATGGCTGTAACTGGAATAGCTTCTTGGTTAGGTTTAACATTTGCACAAAAAAAACGCGCTCAACAACAAGAAGAGCGCTGTGATAGACATGCTGCTGATACTATTGAGAGAGCTGAAAACTTAGCTTTCTATTTTAAAGAAGTATTTCTTCCTTATGAAAAAAAATTGCATAGCGAATGGACAGAAGTTTTTTCAAAATTAGATTGGTCAGAAAAGAACAAGAAGCAAGCAGTAATTTCTTTAACTGATTTCGTGTGGTCACTTCAGGATCATCCTCGTCCTTCAGAGCGTATTGCATACTTGAACGAAATCGCTGCTCAACTTAAGAAAAAAGAAGGACAGAAATAAAAATAAGTCTTTCTACAAAAATAAAATAGCTGATCGGTTTTTACACTGATCAGCTATTTTATTTTATTTTTCAACTCGTTGTTCCCAGCGATACAAAGTGAGCGTCGGGCGAATAGTGAAAAAGTTCTTAGTTTGCGTCGAATAGTTCGATATCAAAAATAAGATTTGCATGAGGAGGAATTGCAGCTCCTGCTCCACGTGCGCCGTAGCCAAGGTTTGCTGGAATAAAGACGCGGCGTTTTTCGCCAATCTTCATGCCTGCAACTGCTTCGTCCCAGCCGGCGATTACATAGCCTTGACCAAGAGGGAATTGGAATTGTTGTCCGCGGTCAACAGAAGAATCAAACTTTTTTCCAGTTTGTCCGTTTTCATCAATCCAGCCGGTGTAGTGAACGGATACGGTTTGGCCCTTTTGAGGGCTTTGCGCATCTGCAGCAGCAGGGGTAATAATTTCGTATGATAATCCTGATTGTTCAGTAATTCGTTTCATAGTTTCCTGTTTAGTGTAAAAATGGTTGTACGTAACATAAGCTATTCCGCCTAGTAAAAGGGTGATGCTTATATATTTTAGTGCTTTATTCATAGTTCTCTCCTTAGTTTAGTGTCATTCCCAGCTTGCGATAGTAAGCGGTAAGGGAATCTTTGGTATGTTATAATAAATCCTTTTTTATGAGGACTTTTTCTTGTTACGCCTGGTTCCCCGTACCGATCACTTCGTCTAGCCAGCGTTTTACGCTGCTGCGACTTTATTCTCTGGGGATGACATTGTTTATTTTATGAGGGCTTTTTCTTGTTACGCCTGGTTGCCCGTACCGATCACTTCATTCTCTGAGGATGACACACAAATTGTGTCATTTTGCTTCAAATAATTCAATGTCAAAAATAAGGGCTGCATTTGCAGGGATAAGGTTGCCCGCTCCTCGATTGCCATAAGCAAGGTCAGCAGGAAGGTAGATGCGGATTTTTTCACCAATCTTCATATTAGCAACTGCTTCATCCCACCCTCTGATAACTGCACCTCTTCCAAGGTAAAATTCAAATTTTTGTCCACGGTCAACGGAGCTATCAAATTTTTTTCCTTCTTTGCCATTGTTATCAAGCCAGCCAGTGTAATGAACCGATACTTTTTGGCCATTTTGAGCGATTTGCGCATCAGCAGGAGCTGCAGTGATGATTTCGTACGACCAGCCTGAAGGCATAGTAATTCGTTTGGTAGTATCAATAGCGGGTTGTTTTTTTGTTCGAGTAGCAGGAGCAATTTCCGGATTTTTATCTTTTGGATCTTCTTTTTTATCGATGGTCGGTTCTTGTCTGCATTTGGTATGGGTAAGCCCACTGCAGAGTATTCCTCCAAGCACTAAAGCAGCTCCAAAAGATTTTGTTCTTTTTTTCATACGGCGTTTCCTTTCTTAAAATAACGCAATAATAAGTACGTAAAAGCTTAGGATACATGAATTGAATAAAAATCGAAGATGAGATTTTGGCTTTGAAGGTTGGCGTTATGGGTGAAATAAGCTAAAAGTTTAGGCAGTAAAGAGAGGTTAAAAAATTGGTTATTGAGCTGAAAGGGTGATACTGAGGGTTTTTGCTTACTGGTCTTTACAAAAAGCTCCTTTTGCAGGATACTAAGGAAATGTTGAGTGTCGTATATGAGATCTAGAATAGAGAGAAAGAGGTAGCCCTTATGAAAAAAGATCTTCACCCAGAACTTTATGACGTAACCGTCCATTGTTCATGTGGTAATCAGTTTTTAACACGTTCCGCTGTTAAAGAAATCCGTGCAACTTTGTGTTCAGCTTGTCACCCGTTTTACACTGGACAACAAAAATTTGTTGATACCGCTGGGCGTATTGAAAAGTTTGCACAACGTTATGCTGCTACTACGCCTAAGAAAAAATAGTTAGTTCAGCATTATCTAACGCGACTGGATTTCCATGTCCGATAAGAAACAAACCATGCAGGCCCGATATGATGAGCTTACAGAGCTTCTATCGGGTGTTACTGTTGATACACGTCAGCGCCATGTTTTACAAAAAGAGCTTTCTCAGTTAAAGAACTTTTTGGAAAGAATGCGTGCTATTGATGAGTTTCAATCTGAGATTGTTGCGATTCAAGAACAGCAAAAAGAAAACACTGACGCTGAAATGGCGCAGCTTTTTGCAGATGAACTTGTAACATTGCAACAGAATAAAGCTCAGGTTGAAAAAGAACTTGATGATCTAATGTATCCACCGAATCCCTACGATAAAAAGTCAGTCTTTTTAGAAGTTCGTGCAGGAGCTGGCGGCCAAGAGGCTGCTCTTTTTGCTGCTGATCTTTTAAAGATGTACACCAGTTATGCATTCACTAAAGGATGGCAAGCGAATGTTATCAGTATGAGTGAGACAGACCTTGGTGGTATTAAGGATGTGGTTGTCAGTATTGAAGGGGAAGATGTGTATGGGCATTTAAAACATGAATCTGGTGTTCACCGAGTTCAACGTGTTCCTGCAACAGAAACGCAAGGCCGTATTCATACTTCCACAGCAACGGTAGCGGTGCTTCCGGAAGTTGATGAGATAGAAGTTGATATTTCTCCTGAGTTTTTACGCATTGACACATTCCGTGCCAGTGGTGCGGGTGGTCAGCACGTTAATACAACTGACTCAGCTATTCGCATTACCCATTTACCAACTGGTATTGTGGTGTCTTGTCAGGACGAACGCTCTCAACATAAAAACAAAGCAAAAGCGATGAAGGTTTTGCGTTCTCGTATTATTACGGCGCAACAACAAAAACAGGAAGCTGAGCTTTCTGAACATCGTAAAGAATTGATTGGTCGCGGTATGCGCGCTGAAAAAGTTCGTACCTACAATTATCCTCAAAATCGTATTACCGATCATCAGGTTGAAGTAACGCTCAAAAAATTAGATATCATCATGACTGGTCAAATGGATGATATCGTCGAAGCATTGATGCAGCATGAACGTGATGAGCGACGTAATAAAAAATAAATCCCTCTCATTTTGAGCTTAAAGTAGTTGATAATGCATACTAGACCGTGCTTTTCTAATAGCGATTGCTTGAAAAGCTTGATGGGCCGCTAGACTAAAGAGTTTTTTGTGATACAATGATTACTCATGGTTCGATTCAGAACCGTTTTTTGATTAGATAGTAATAAGCTCAGGAGTAAAATCCTGAGCTTTATTTTTTGCTTATTTTTTCTAGAATTTTTTCCTTTATGTGCTTGCGCTTATTGTCCTCAGCAAAACGAAAGTTTCAGCATCTCTCGCCTCGCTGAGGACAATGAGTATCCTTACGATAAAACTCAACAGAACCTAGGATTTTTTCTTTTCTTCCTTATACTTAAATTCATTGTTTCATTTCTTAGTAAGGATTTTTGTCATGGACATTATTGCCTATTTTCTTGAGTATAATCGTTATCTAAATGCACTTGGTGTTGGCGTTGTGCTTGCCATTGCATTCTGCTTTTCTCGTTATAAAAAACAGATTAAGTATCAGTTAATTGTAAGCGCTCTTGCATTACAGGCTGTTCTTGCTTTTTGCGTATTAAAAACAACAACAGGCCAAATGGTTATCTCCTCTATTTCTTCTGGAATTAACTGCTTGTATTACTACGCAGGTTCTGGAATTTCCTTTTTATTTGGATCATTGACTAATAATGTGGGAACTCCTTGGGGAACGATATTCGCAGTTAAAATTCTTCCGGTTATTATTTTCTTCGGCGCATTTATGGCGATTCTTTTTCATTTTGGGATTGTGCAAAAAATTATAATGGCTCTTGGGTATGTGGTTCGTCCAATCTTGGGAACGACCGGTGCAGAAACCTTATGTGCTGTTGCTAACAGTTTTTTAGGACAGACAGAGTCTCCGCTTCTTATTAGAAATTATTTAGAAAACATGACTAAGTCGGAACTATTCGTGGTAATGGTTAGCGGCATGGGAACTATTAGTGGTTCTATTCTTGCTGTCTATGCAAGCATGGGTGTACCAATTGAACATTTGTTGGCTTCTTCGGTTATTTCTATTCCAGCAACTATTTTGATTGCAAAAATTCTTATTCCAGAAACAGAAACAAAAACAAGTGATACGATTCCTGTTGCAGCAAATGCGCAAGAAACAAAAGGCAATGTATTTGAAGCGGTTTCAGCTGGAACGTCTGATGGACTAAGTTTGGCCCTTAATGTGGGCGCAATGCTTATCGCGTTTATTTCATTAATAGCTTTGTTGAATGGTGTTCTTGAAGGTAGTTGTCAACAATTGAATGTATGGTTCTCGCTAGGGCTTCCAGCAATTAATCTTGATTATATTTTCTCAAAGCTGTTTTACCCATTTGCTCTATTGCTTGGTTTTACTGGTTCAGATGCTTCATCCGTTGCTCAATTGCTGGGGACTAAAGTGGCAGTAAATGAATTTGTAGCTTATTACAAAATGATTGAGATGCAGTTACCAGGGCGCGTACAAATGTTAACTACGTATGCACTCTGTGGATTTTCTAACTTCTCATCTATCGGTATTCAAGTGGGTGGCATTGGTGCTCTTGTGCCATCAAAACGCAAGTGGTTAACCGAACTTGGCCTTGCTGCAGTACTTGGTGGTGCATTATCAAACTTGCTTACTGCATTGGTTGTAGGGCTTTTTATTTAACAAGAACATGAACATACGGGTCATTTCCCTTATAGTTTTTAAGTCGCTCAGAAATGGGCGGCTTTTTTATTGTTTGTGCGCTAACGATGCAATTGTATTGTTATGAAGAATATGTAGGCCAGCAGCTTTGTATTCAAGAAGTTTTGTAGGACGAGAAACCCAATTTAAGGGGTGCGCTTCTCTGAAAAGCATTCCATAATCAGCCGTGCACAAGTAGTTCATAACTTCACTTTGCGGCACATGGAGCACTCGATATGAATATACAGGTATTTTTGCTTGTTCTAATAACTCGTGCATGAGTTCTTGATCTTGGGTGAGCGCTAAAAAAAAACTCTTACTGTTTTGTGCCAATGCTTTTTTGAATAGAGCAATTGTTTCATGGGGGCATTGCCATGCTTTTAATGAACCATTATAAACGTACACAGGGGCATCTTTATCTATCGCAAGGGTGGTTCGTAGTGCGCTTCGATGGAACAGCTTTTCTTCAAATGATACTGGTGCAGGAGTATCAAATAGTGGAAAAGTAAAAATGTCAGGAGGGATGCTGTACGTGTTGATAAGATAGTCTTTAAGTGCAGGGCTTACTGCTTCAATAGCAAAAGAAAAAGCATTGTGCGTTGATGGCGCATAGGCGTTTTTTTCTAAGTAAGAAAGCTGCTTTGTTCGTAGCGCATGTACCAGAGTATAGATCCCGTAACTGTTTTTATGAGTGTATGCGTGTTCTTCTGCAAGAAGTCCACGCGCTTGCACTGTCAAAATGGCACAGAACTTAGTTGCTGCCTGCTTGGCAATAATCCCAGCTAATGGTCCACGAGCAGAGAGTTCATAGTGGCCAGATATTTTTTTAAGTATTTTTTTTAATTGCAAAGATTGTTGCCATAAAAATGATTGAGCAATAAATCGAGGACGCTTAAAAAGGGTAATGGTTATGCGTGGATCGATTATTGAAAATTTTTTGTGGGCAGCAAGTACTGTCAAGGAGAGTTCTTCTTCAAAACTTATGATGTGGATGTTTGCGTAAAGGCCAGCGTTGAGCTTTTTTAAAAGAGGGGCAAGAACTTGCCCCTCAAAAATTGAATGATGAATGCTATCGTAAACGATGAAAACTGTGTCATTCCCAGTGACGTAAGGAGCGGTAAGGGAATCTTTGGTGTGCATAATGAATCCTTATTTCATTGTCCAAAGGACTTTGTTTTTTTTCAAAGATCCCCTTACCGCTCACTTCGTCTAGTAGAACACATAGTATTCTGTTGCGACTTTGTTCTCTGGGGATGACACGGACTGTCTCTAGAAAAAGTTACAGTACACAGATACCAATAATGTTGCAAAAACAGGAATAGTAACCGGTTTAAAGCCCCATAATTTATAAGCTAAGTTGCAGAAAGTTAAAGTGATAATAGCTGGATAAAGAGTATCAATATAAATCATAGATGAGTTGATAATGGTCATTAATCCATAACAAGAAATAATACTTGTTGCGGTTAAAACAAGTATGAGTGATTTAATATATGAAAGTTTACGACCAGTTACTTTGTCTTCGATGAATTCAGCAAGAATAACAGCGAGTGCCATTAAGGTTGAATAACAAGCAAGTGATGCAGCAGTTGCAATAACAAATCCACCATTGGAACCCATAACTTTAATGCATACGGAAATAAAGCGTGCTGCTGGATCAAGATCGATAAATTCTTGCCCATGGAATGCACCTAAAAAAGCAATGCCAATATACAGAACGCCGATCAATAAACAAGCAATGAATCCAGCTTTCATAGCAATGACAGCAAGTTTTTTAAGCGAGTAATCGACATCACCATCAAATGATCTTTTAAGAAGAGTAAGTGTTAAAAATCCAAAAAATAGTGCACCTAAAAGATCAAGTGTTTGGTAGCCAGCTTTTGCTTGGGTAAAAAGTGTTGCAAGTGTTGAACTGTCAACTATTTCAAAAGCAGAAGGGGAAAGAATTCCTTTTATGATGATTACGCTTAAAGAA
This sequence comes from bacterium, assembly GCA_947502805.1. Lineage (GTDB taxonomy): Bacteria > Babelota > Babeliae > Babelales > CAIQNR01 > CANNBR01. The sequence goes on along the minus strand of CANNBR010000014.1, from coordinate 4,362 downwards.
ATTAACAGTGCTGGACTGATAATGTAGGCAAGAATATTCATGACCTTGCTTTCTTTATAGATTGCCAAAAAGGTCAATCCGCAAAAAAGAACACTAAATGCAGGTAGTGAAATTTCAGGAATAAAAGGTGTCAAAAATCCATGAGTAAGGGTAACGATACGGGGCATTGCAAACAAGGGCCCGATCATAAACATGCAAAAAAGAATGAGTAAAAAACCACCTGCGCGTCCAACTCGATTAAAGAATGCTTCGTAATCACCATCAAAAAGAATAATGGTAATGAGGCCGATTAAGGGAAGTAGTACTGCAGTGGAAATGAATCCCACTAATCCCCACCAAAAATTTTGGCCAGAAGCTACTCCAGTAACAAGAGGAAGGTACAAGTTGCCAGCGCCAAAGAACATAGAAAAGATAGCTAAAGCAGCCGTTATTATTATCGACGTTGTTTTATTCATGTGCAAAATTCCTTGCTATTTGCTTGCGCGTTTAAAAATACGATACATTCAAAAGAGTTCAAAGAAATACGATAACGATTTGCAGAAAAAACGCAAGAAGATAAGCTTAGAGAGCCTTTCTTCATAAGGTGCGATAGGAATAGTAGGGTCTTAAAAAGATAAGTGGGGCATGCGCAAATGCAATATATAAAAAATTTCAAATCAATAGAGCTTAAAGATGTTCCATCAGTTGGTGGAAAGAACGCTTCTCTTGGATACATGCTCCAATATTTGACTGATGCGGGTGTTCGTGTTCCTGCAGGATTTGCTATTACGGTTGATGCGTATTGGGACCATCTGCGTGTAAATAATCTTTTTGATGAGGTTACTCTTTTAACTAAAAAATTGCGCCGCATGTCAGATTTTGCAGCGATTAAAAAAGTGGGTAAAACTTTAAGAGATCTTGTTGAAACAGCTCCTCTTTCATCAGCTCTTAGTAAGGAAATTACTGAAAGCTATCAAGCACTGTCTCGTGAAGTAGGTTGTGAAGAGTGTGTTGTTGCAGTTCGTTCTTCAGCAACGGCCGAAGATTTACCTGATGCTTCATTTGCGGGGCAACAAGAAAGTTTTTTGAATGTTTCAGGGACAAAGCAGGTTCTTGCTGCGTATAAAAAATGTCTCGCTTCTTTATTTACTGATCGTGCGATTATGTATCGTGCGCAAAAAGGGTTTGATCACCTTGCGGTAGGGATTTCTGTTGGTATTCAACAGATGGTTCGTTCTGATCGTGCAACTTCAGGGGTTATGTTTACTCTTGATACAGAAAGTGGTTTTAAGGATGTAGTTGTAATTTCTTCTGCCTATGGCATGGGGGAATCGGTTGTCAAAGGGGAAGTGGTTCCTGATGAGTTCCATGTATTTAAACCGATGTTGGCAAAAAGCTCTGATCCGATTATTAAACGTGAATGCGGCAGCAAGAAAATAGAACGTCTTTGTGTTCCTAAAAAATCAGGAACGGTAAAACGCGCTGTGTCTTTAGAGAGATCGCAGCAGTTTTCATTGTCCGATGCACAGATCATTGAGCTAGCAAAAACAGCATGCATTATTGAAAAAGAATATACATCTAATGCTGGCGGCTGGACTCCGATGGATATTGAATGGGCGTATGATGGGGATGATGGATTGCTGTACATTGTGCAAGCGCGTCCAGAAACGGTACATGCTCAAAAAAAGCAGGGGCATACTATGACTACCTACCGCATTGCTCCGAATCAAAAAGCAGAGATTGTGGTAAAAGGGCAAAGTGTTGGTCAAAAAATAGCTTTTGGAAGAGCGCGTATTATTTCTTCCATGCATGAAGGTCTGAGTTTTCTAGAAGAAGGTGAAATTTTAGTAACTCATATGACTGACCCTGACTGGGTACCATTGATGAAAAAAGCAGCAGGGATTATTACCGAAAGCGGTGGCAGAACCTGTCATGCAGCGATCGTTTCCCGTGAGTTAGGAATTCCAGCCATTGTTGGTGCTGCAGGTGCTATGAAAAAAATACATAATGGTCAATTTGTAACTATTGATTGCAGTACCGGCTCTGAAGGGTTTGTGTATGAAGGGGTGATGGCAATAGAAACACAACAGACAACACTCAGTGCATTGCCAAAAATGCCTATAAAAGTGTTGTTAAATGTTGCATCTCCTGAGCGTGCGTACACCTATAGTTCATTGCCAGTTGACGGAGTGGGCCTCGCTCGTCTTGAATTTATTATTACGAATGCGGTACAAGTACATCCAATGGCTCTTGTTGCTCCAGAAAAAATACAAAATAAAAAGATTTTAAAGAAGTTGCAGGAAGTTACTGCTGCCTATGCATCTCCTCAAGATTTTTTTATTAAAAAAGTTGCTGAAGGGGTAGGCATGATCGCCGCTGCGTTTTTCCCAAGATCAGTTCTTGTGCGATTTTCCGATTTTAAAAGTAATGAATATCGGGGCCTTTTAGGGGGTTCATATTTTGAACCGATTGAAGAAAATCCAATGATGGGATGGCGCGGTGCATCACGGTATTATCATGAACTCTATGCTCCTGCGTTTGAACTTGAATGTCAGGCAATTCGCTATGTTCGCGATGTCATGGGACTCCATAACGTTAATGTAATGGTTCCTTTTGTACGTACGGTTGAAGAAGCACGCAAAGTTACTGAATTGTTAAAAAAACAAGGTCTTATTTCACAACGTAGCGGGCTTGAAATTTATATGATGTGTGAAATTCCTTCAAACGTTCTTTTGATCGATCAGTTTGCACAATACTTTGATGGTTTTTCTATCGGCTCTAATGATCTTACGCAAACAACTTTGTCAGTTGATCGTGATTCAGGATTACTTGCTAGCGTTTTTGATGAACGCAATGAGGCAGTTATGAAGATGATGTCTTTAGCTATTCATGGGTCACATTTTGCAGGCAAACCGATTGGTATTTGCGGCCAAGCTCCATCAGATTACCCTGAGGTTGCTCAGTTTTTAATGGATGAGGGTATTAACTCAATTTCATTAAATCCCGATTCTGTGATCCCATTTTTATCTATGTTTGGTAAGCCAGTTGCACAAGATTCCCTAATTGAGCTTAAAAAGAATGATTCTATTATTCCAGCTCAAATAGCGTAGGGCTTTTGAAGCCTTTATTTTTTCTTTGATTCAGAAAAGTGAAGGCTTACAGTAGTATGCTCAGTTTCTTCTAAAAAATTGTTCGTTTTTTCTTCTACATAGCCAATGAGTCTTTCAACCCAATTAGCTTTTGGGCAGGTTGGACAAGAAGTTGCAGCTTCTGCTGGTGGCATGAAACTTACAAAATTACCATTCGTCTTTGCCGTTTGGATCACTTGACTGCTTGCATGTTTATGATTGCACGTTATGCAGGTAGAGTCTTCAAGGTGTCGAGATCCTGAACAGTTACAAGGACAGTTAAGGTGTCTTAGTGGGTGTTGTGTATTTACAAAGGTAACAGGATCTTTGCTTGTAATGCCTATGCATGAAGTATCCGCTTTACTGATAAAAGGTATCAATAAGAGACTTAGAATTAGAGTATTTTTATATTTCATGATTTTTATACCTTTTCATTTGTTAACGCATATAGAATTAATAGTTCCATCCATAGGTCTTCATTATCTTCATCGTCCAAAAAGTAAGACACTTCATTTTCATTGTCCTCTATGCATAATTCAACATCTCCCCCAGTACCATAACTTATGCATAATTCAACATCTCCCCCAGTACCATAACTAGTGATACAGGGGCTTATAAATGTTGATAGACTTAGTAAAAGGCCTAAACAGAGTGCTTTGATTTTATTTTTTTCCATAACAACCCTTTTATTATTTTTTTAAGCTTTTATCATTACAAAGATAATAGTAGCATCTTGATATTTCAAATAGCAATACTATTTTTAAATAAGCCAATAATAAGGTTGTTTTTAAGGTTTTTGCAACCTTACATCAATAAATTTGGGAACTATCTTCGCAAGAATCTTTATTCTTCCACTATCTTAATTTTCTAGTGCGCTCTGCGCGCGGCGCCAGATAGGATGTTTGCCCATCCCTCTGGACTCTAGGGCAAAAATCTGCCGCTCTAACACTCACCTGCCCGACTTCGCTCGAAGAGCTATGTCGCTTAGCACCCAGTGCGGCGGCGGGTGGCTTCGGTTGACCCGAAAAGGTCTAGTGCGGAATTTTTCCTTATTAGGAGCCCACGAAGACCATCGCCCAATAAAGTCCTACGAAGCCTTGGCGAAGTAGGAAGGGCGTGGTTGGAGAACCCAAGCTTTCAAGTAAAGCATCGAAGGTGGTGGTTTGGGGCCGACCCAGCTTTAAAACCGCAGGTTTTTGCACGGGTTTTTAGGGTGTGTGCAAGCACATCCTAAATGCATGCCCGCACAGGGCAA
>CANNBR010000013.1 GCA_947502805.1 bacterium | reverse complement strand
GGCTCCAAACTCAGTACGGGTTAACCTCTTACGAAGCTGATATTCTGATTGAAGATATCGCCCTTGCTCACTACTATGAACAAGCAGCAGGCCATAAATCCAGTAAAACACTTATCAACTGGGTATTGCGTGATTTAATGGGATACGTAAAAGAACATAAAATAGAACTTTCAGATTGCAAAGTAACACCTAAAAGAATTGCTGATCTTGTTGCACTTATTGATCAAGGGATCATTAACACTGCAGCGGCACAACTGGTATTTGCAGAAGTTGCACAAACAGGTTCTGAACCAGCCGATGTAGTAAAAAATAAAGGTTTACAACAAATTGGTGACGTTGCTGAGCTTGAAAAAGTTGTTCAAGAGATTGTTGCTGCAAATCCACAGATGGTTGCACAATATAAATCTGGCAAAGATAAACTCTTTGGATTCTTTGTTGGCCAAGCAATGCAAAAAACTGGCGGAAAAGGTGATCCTACAAAGTTAAGTGAGCTCTTTAAAAAGTACCTTGCGTAGCTAATGTACATAAAAAGAAAATAAAAATAGCCATCCTTAAAAAAGAGTGGCTATTTTTATTAGAGCTTATACGAAAACTACCATCCCTGTTGCCACTCCTGCCGCCCATGCGTCAATGCATCCCATTCTAGCTGTTTTTGACACCACTCTCGACTCAGATCTAAGCGTTTTTGCCGCACTCTCTCATAGACTACTTCATGATTCTCATCACGCTCACGAATCGCATGATGCCGTTGATCCCGCCACTCATTCAATTCCTGCCAATAAAACTCTATCCACTCTAACTGCTTCTCACGCCTCCCCTTCTGCCACTGAACCCATGAATCCATAGCCTCTTGCCCCTGCTGCCCATGTGATTGTTGCGTCCAAAGAGGCAATGCCTGTCTTAACCATACGTGTTGCTTCTCATAAACCGTAAGCTCGTGCTGCCATTGCTTCGCCCATTCCAGCACGAAATTCTTAGAAGTTATATACTCCCACTTAAGCCATTTCTGCTCCTGAGATTCAAATAGTTCTCGTAATGCTTCCGGTGGACGTGACAATCGGTTAAATAAAGCTTCTAATCTAGAACTAAAAGCTCCTGCTAGTAATGCTAGAAATACTATTTTTTTATTCATTTTATCTCCCTATTTTTACTTAGTCCTACCTAGCGGCATTTGCTAAAGCATGAAGTACCGAATCAGTTGGAGCGGAAGGCTTTGATAGCTTCAAAAAATTCCATAAACTTTTGGTTTGATCGATTATTGAAGGATCAGAGGCACTATGCCTTTCTCTAAATTCAACAGCTTTTTTCATTACTGGTTTAGTAGTATGTTTTAATTTTTCTAATGCAGCAGCGCAACCTTTTTGAGCTACTTCCAGTTGACCCCGCAAAGACTGCCCCTCATACGCAAGCATTTCTATTCTCTGGCCAGCCACAACAAGTTCTGTTTGAAGACCAATTCTAACAACATTTTCTGCATACAAACCTGCTCCATAAGCACCTGCCGCAGCCCCTAATCCAGTTCCTATTACAGTATTTACAACCCCATCACCAGAAGTGCAGTAACCAAGAGCTGCTCCACCACCAATATAAGCAGCCTGTTTAGGGTTTTCTTTAATAAAAACTCTCATCTTTTCTGCATTTTCTTTAATCAAAGGGTTTGTCTTAATAAAATTTTGAGCTTGTTGAAATGCAGGACGAGCTTTAACAGCCACTTCTTTTATAACAGGCATTCCATGACTTAAAGCAAATCTACTTGCTTGGAAAGCCCCACGTATTGCGGCAAATGCAACCGGCAGGCCGGCTTCAGCCCTAAACGAAACAAAACTAACAACTAAGAACAAAGTTTTTATAAATTTTTTCATAAACATTCACACCTTACTTTAGTAACTACATAAGCTTATCGGACACATTTCTACCATCTAATCAGGTGCTTAGAATAACATTGGCTAAAAACAAAACAAGCTCCTGGAGCCAATTTTGATCCCATGGAGCTTATTTGAAATTAATTTACTGTCTTAAGAAAATGACTTATTTAATCAAGGTCTTCCATCTTAACTTCAGAAGCAGTAGTAGGGACAGGAGGAGTTACTGGTCGTTGTTGTCCAAAAAATGATATGGGCCTAGCGATCCTGCCACCAAATCCATCTAAGGAATTTAGAACAGGCATAGGCAGCTGCATGTTTTGTACTTGTTGCTGTTGCCTTGGTGCAGGAACCTCTTGAAGTACCACGGAAGAAGGCGAATTTGTAGCTGCAGATCCAAATCTGTGTCTATACCGTTGTTCTTCTTGTTGTGGCGCTAGAAATAATAATTGTTGACCAATACTCTGCATTTCTAACCGAAGAGCAACTTGCTGATCAAGAAGAGGTTGAATCTCAGTCCTTAATCCCTGAAACATCTCTTGATGCCTTGGGCTTAAATCTCTGCTAAAAGTATCACCGCTTATTTGTGCAATAAAATCCTGACATAATTGCATACCCGCAAACTCATTATTTGCATTGCCTAAACGACCCATTACATCGACACCAGTACGACTATCTGCTTCTATTGCATCAAACACCCTGCGCATTGCATACATATCTTTCAATGCTACTTGAAGAGTTTCTATTAATTTTAAAGCCTTAGCTCTTTGATCACGCTCAACAATAGTATCAAGTTGAGCATTGGCATCAGTTAATTGACGCTGAGTTTCATCTGATGCGGTTTTTAAATCATTTAATCGACTTAATGCCTGGTCGCATCCTGCAGTTAAAACCGCAAGATTAGCCTGCACTTGCGCTAATAACCCATGAATGTTTTCTAATTCGGCAACCTTTGCAGCCGCCGCATTCAATCTAGTTAGATTAATAGGAGATTCTTTAATTATTTTTTCATTTTTAAATTGTTCTCGCGCATCGCTTGGACCCTTATAAAACCCAATAACAGTTGCTGCTCCTACAGCACCATACACTATCCAATTTATTGAATTGCTAATACTGCTAGAAATTTCTTTTTTAATGCTCATAACCATGGGAAGACATAAAGCTCCAGCAACAACTGGATATTTAACAATATGATAGCCATACATACCGGCTGCACGAATATGATCACCTGCACGACCAAAAAAATTCTTTTGAATATCTGCAGGAGCAGGATAAAGTAAAGCAAGACCATCTAAAACAGTCGCCTGCGTTCTTTCAACCCGAGCATTAGCCACTCCTTGCTCAGCCGCATTAATTCCGGCAAAAGCCATAAAGCTGGCCACATAAAGTATATTTTTTATTTTCATAACACTCCTTTAAAGGGAAATCCCTTTTATTTTATTTAGATAGCTTTAACTATTCACTTGTATCTTAGGATAAATTAAAAAATTCAGTTTGACAAAAGGGTGGCGTATTAGCTAACTGTTGATTATTTAAGACAAAATGCGTTATATCTTATTAGAGATAGGCTTATTAAAAAACCAAAGGAAAAATAAATGAAAAAGGCAATAAGCTTAATAATAATGGTGCTCGTTTTCTCAAATCTGCCTCTTGCAAGCAGTTCGTGGTTGTCCAGTTGGGCGCCTCAAACAGTAGCTTCCCCAACAGGAATTAGCTCAAATACTGTCCATTTACCACTCTGGGGAACCACTGGAATAAAAGACTCTAATACCCTTGTTATCAAACCAAAAAAAGCCTCTGGAATAACCATTACTCAATGGACCTGCTCAACCACCGACAAAGATGGCACTATAATTCTTGGTGGAACTTCCAATAATCGTTTTGCTATCGCTTGGGTCACGCCAGGGCAAGCACTAGAAGGCTCTGTTCTTGTTTTTCCAGCTATTGCAGGCGGCACAAAAGAAAAATGCAAAGCTATCACTATCGATAACACGGGAAATATTATCCTTGCAGGAACGTCTTCTATTCCTGCCGGAAACAGTTATTTTGCAGCTGCTCGCATAAAACCCGATAAAACTATTGATGCCAGTTTTGGAAAAAAAGGAATGATGCGCATACCAAAATCTCTCACTACTGGCGTTAATGATCAATGTAATGCCATTGCTATCGATAACCTTAATAATATCATCCTTGCTGGAACTTCTTCAGACCGATCAAGCCGCACTTTTTTTTGCGCAGTACGCCTGACACCTAATGGGATTGTTGATATTACTTTTGGAAAGCATGGAATTTCTGTGCTACCAAGCCTTGGTCGCGGTATTAATAATCAATGCCAAATTATTAACATCGACATATCAAATAATATTATTCTTTCAGGAACGTCCTCTGACCCTGCAGGAAACACCTATTTTGCAGCAGTTAGAATTCCAGCTACCGCAAACTAATTGCATACCCATCACTTAACTGCAAAACAAACCCCTCCTTACACAAATCGCTTAAAATCTTTACAAGGCGCTCTTTTTCATACCCGAGCTCCTGTAATTCTTCAAGCAAAACTGTCTGCTTCTGAGTAAGAATTCGCACTACAACTCCACGTATTTGGCGATCAGAGCCTTCAAACTTAGATTGTTGTGTATGGTGTTTACTTTTTCGGCTTGGATTTTTATACAGCTTTTTTAGTTCAACACCGCAATCCATCAACGCATAATACCATTCACGCGCATTTTTAGAATCAACCGTAGCTGCAACAAGAGGTAGTAATTGTTTATCACTAATCAACTCCTGTTTATGGCCAAAAAAAGCATGTAAGTACACGGCGCGAATATTTGTTTCTATAAAAACAGTTGGTTGATTGTACGCGAAGGCGACAATAGATGCTGCTGTTGCAGGCCCAAGGCCTTTAAATGATTCAAGAATGATAGGCTCACTTGATAAAACCCCACCATATTCATTAACTACTTTTTGCGCAATTCCCTGCAATGCAAGCGCACGTCGATTGTAACCAAGGCCAACCCATGCAGTTAAAACTGCAGCAACCGATGTACAAGCTAGCGCTTCAAATGAAGGAAATTGTTGTAAAAAATGTTCATACTTTTCTGCAACACGAGCTGTTTGTGTTTGCTGCAACATAATTTCCGAAACCACAATGTGATACGGATTATGCGTGTTTCTCCATACAAAATCGCGCCTGTTTTTTTTATAAAAAGCCCAAACAGCTGATTGAAATTCTTCAAGCAACAAGGGAGTATTCACACCCTCTTTAAGCGCTTGCTCGTGCTCTAATAAAAATGCATGGAATGGATCATCTAATCGAATCATTATGACCTCGAACTATAAAAAAAGACAAAGTCCCTGTCATTGCGAGCTTGCGAAGCAATCCCTCCAGTACATACAAAGAAATTTAAAGCTTGTTTTGTATACATTAAACTATTTCTCCCAATCCAATGACAAATCTTTCCACTCGGGATTCATGAACTGGATATACTTGATCTTAGAAAGACGAGATCCTCCTTTTAGTTTCTTTTCTGCGGCAATAGCATCGATCATTGTTTGAAATACCTCATAAAATATAAGCATTTTGTAATTGTATTTTGCTGAGAATCCTTCGAATGTTTCATCCCTATGCTGAAGCACTCACTGTGAAAGATTGGAGGTTACTCCCGTATAAAGAGTGCCTCCAGGATGGTCTGCCATAATATAGATACAGGGTTGTTTCATAACTCTAACTCATGAATGATCAGGCTATGGTTACTTTTCTTAGCAAACGGTGGAGGGATTGCTTTGCAAGCTCGCAATGACATGGATTTTTTTTTCATCTATAAACATGTTGTTCCATTTTTATGGTCAAAAGTCGGATCATTTTACTCCACGCGACCAATTTCAATGGTGATCATCGCATCGCTTCGTAAAACTTTCCGAGCAGCAATTTTCATTTCATCAAGAGTAATCGCGCTTATTTTTGCAGGAAAAGTATCAAAATAATCAAAAGAAAGGTTGAGCCGTTCAAGCCCTAGCAAGCTCCCCGCTATTTTTTTACTTGAACTCATGTTGTCGATAAGGCCATTGATGATAGTTCGCTTCGCTTCTTCAAACTCATCGAGCTCAATAACATCAACCGCTGTATTGATCGCATGTAAAAGAACTTCTTTTGCTTCATCAAGGCGATCTAATGATACAGTAGTTTTTACTAAAACCATGCCAGCTTCTTCATCGCATCCAACAATCAATGATCCACGGATACCATAGAAAAGCCCAGTTTGTTCACGAATTTTCATAAGTTGGGAAGTCATCGAGCCATTAGTGCCACCACCAAAAATTTGATCGAACAGTAACAGTTTTTCATAATCCTCATGGAACCGGTTAATTGAACGGCCTGCAAACATTAAAACTACTTGATCGCGATTAATAGGATACGAAACAGTGGTAGGAATTATTGGGTTTAAAACAGGAAAATCAAGTGCTTTAACTCGCTCTCCCTGCCATTCACCAAGGCACGCTTCAACTTCTTTTGCAATATCATACTCTGCAATATCACCAACAACTACAAGCGTTGCTCCATCAGGAATAAACGCACTTTTATAAAAATTTTCGATATCTTTTTTAGAAATCTTTTTAACTGACTCAATAGTTCCATGTGGATCCTTGGCATACGGATGACCTTCATACATGACTCGTCGTAAAATGTGATTTGAAAATTCCTGTGGTTCATCCCAATAGACAGCTAAATCGGAAAGTATATGAGCTCGAACTTTTTCAATAGTTTTTTTATCAAACTCTCCATGCATTACTATTTCGCGTAAAAATTCTAACCCTTTTACCAAATCTTCTTTGAGTACCGAAAGAACAACAATCCCTGGTTCTGTTGTCAGGGTCATTCCATACCCTTCAACTTCCTCTGCAAATAATGCCCCTGGATAATTTTTTGTACCTTCAAGAAGAAGGTCACATACAAAACGATAGAGCCCTTGTTTATCTTCTGGATCAGCATATTCACGAACAGGCAGCGAAAGAACAAGATCTATTTTAGGAACAATTGCCTCGATAGCAGTAATCACCGTCAAACCATTAGAAAGTTTTTCTTTCTTGAATTTAGTAAAGGAACATTTTTGCAATGCAGAGATCTCAATAGCGCAAGCATAGCGTGGTGGCTCAATAAGAGAGGTACGAGTCCTACCTTCAAGAATGCGGCAATCTTCTTTATCTGAAAGCTCTTGTAAAAAAGTCCAACGAGTTTTCATCGCATCAGTCATAGGCACAATGCGCCCTTCATGGCGCACTAGAGAACTACAATAATTTTCTAAAAGAGCTCGTATTTGAGTATCAGCATCAGATAATTCTTCAGCAATTTCTTTAAAAATTAACTGTTCGTCACCAGTTAGCATGTATGCTTCACCAATCAAACTTGCTTGTTCAGAACCATTTTCAAGAACTGAAAGTAATGATGCCTTCACTTGTTTTTGCGCTCGTTTAGTTTCTTTTTCAGAAAGACCAGTATCTATAATGTTTTGAATCTCTTGTTGAATAATCTCGATAATCATATCAATATCTTCTTCATTATCTGGCTGGAAGGTTATGTCCATCAAGGTCGCATCTTGTCGCTGATCGATAGCAACATGCAATTCTGAAGCAAGTTCAAGCTCGTCAACGATCTTAGCATAGAGGCGAGAGCTTTTCCCCTTGCCAAGAGCGCAGGCAGCTACTTCATAGAGATAGCGATTTTTATCTCGCGCCCCAGGAAGCACATAGGTAAGTGCTGCTTGTGGTTGTTGAACGTCACGATACAAAGTCACCGACTGACTAATAAGATTGGCACCATGATAAAATTCTTTTTGTTTATAGTGAGGATCGCGCGGAATGTGACCAAATGCTTTTTCTACTTCTGTAAAAACTTCTTCTGGATCAATATCCCCAACCACAACCATTACTGCATTATTTGGCACGTAATGTTTTTGGTAAAAAGCAACAAGCGCATCACGTTGTAAGTTCCATAAATCTTGTTTAAAACCTATGACCGGATAGTGATACGGATGATCAGGAAAAATCGAAGCTGCCATGCGACTCAAAAGAGTATCAAAATAATCATCACGATACATTTTCAACTCTTGAATAACCGCACTCAGTTCTGAATTAAGCATTTGCTCATCAAAACGACAATTGCGCATGCAATCAGAAAGAAGGGGCAAAGATTCTTTCCATGAGCAAGAGGGAAAATCAAAAACATAACACGTGTAGTCGTAACTGGTGAATGCGTTGGTGTATCCAGAAAGTTTTGTTGTCGTTGCATCGATATCAGATTCAGAAAATTTTTCGTGCGTACCTTTAAAAATCATATGTTCAATAAGATGCGCTAGCCCTTTTTGATCACTATTTTCGTGTTTTGAACCAACACCATACCAAAGATTGATAGACACTTTAGGAATGTGCCGCAACGGATGGACCAGTATAACAAGCCCATTAGGGAGTATTTTTTTAAGAACATGATTCTGTTGTTGCATATTAAAAACGACCTACTTGGAGTGTTAACATTTTTTCAGGCACCAATACTTTTTTAACAGCAACCTTCATCTGATCAAGCGTAATCGCATTAATCACATCAGGGCGAAGATCAAAATAGTTATCGGTTAATTTATAGCGATCAACAAACAAGAAGGCGCTAGCCATACGAGCATTTGAAGTAAACCAGTTAACTTGCGCATTAAGTACCGCTTTTTTGGCTGTTTCAAATTCTTCTTCAGTGATTTTATCAATGACTGTTTCTAATGTTTCTTGAATACTCTTTTTTGCTTCCTCAAGACGATCAAGAGAAACAATAGTCGATACATACACAGTGCCTGGTTGCTCATCTGATTCCCCAATTAAAGAAGCGGTAATTGTGTAAAAAAGACCAGTACGTTCGCGCAATTTAAAAAGATGAGAATCCATCGATCCACTTAATACTTGATCGAACAATAAAAGCTTATCGTAATCAGGGTTAGTACGAGGGATAGAAATACCAGCAAACATTAAAACTACTTGATCCCTATTTGCCGCATGGGTAAATAATTCACGAGAAACAGTTTTTAATGCAGGGAATTGTTGATCAGGAAGTTCTTTATTTTTTATAACTCCCAGTTCTTTTTCCAATAAATCTTTAAGATCATATTCCTCAAGATCTCCTACTATCGCCAAACGAGCTTTGTAGGCAGACATATGAGTTTTATAAAAAGATTCAAGATCTTTTTTTGTTATGCTTTGCAAGCTTTCTTCGGTCCCAATAGTGTTTTTACTATACGGATGACCAGCAAAAAGGCGTTGCTTCATAAGAAAAGGTGCATATGCTTTTGGCTGATCCCAGAACATCTTCAATTGAGAAAGGAGAGAAGCGCGTATTTTTTCAATTGCCTTTTCTTCAAATGTTGCTTCTGTTAAAAGCTCATGCAATAACTCAAGCCCCTTTGGTAGATCTTCTTTCAAAAGACTTAATGATATCACCCCTGGGCTTACTGATATACCCATAGCATGTTCTTCAATCTCTTTAATAAAGGTAAGCCCAGGATATTTTTTTGTACCCTCAGTAAGCATCTCGCACATGAATTGATAAAGGCCTGGTTTTTCTTCAGAATCAAAATGACTTTTTGCATGCATGGTCAAAATAAGTTCAATCTTAGGAATATTTTTATTGTTATGCGTAAAGATACGAATACCATTACCTAATGCAAATTTTCCAGATTTATGAAAATGAAATTTCTTCGGTTCTTTTACTGAAATCGTATCTGTGTACACCGTGCCTTCAACTGAAATATCACGCACACGTCCATCTAGAATACGTGCATCTTCTTTGTCAGAAAGTTCCTGTAACTTCTTCCAGTGATTTTTCCCTTGATCCGTAAGGGATAATAACTTCCCTGAATGCATAGTTGCAGGAGAAAAATAATCCCTCAAAAGCATTTGAATGTTTTTTTCAAGATCGGTAGAAGAATCAGCAAGCATTTTAAATGGTAAATTTTCATCCCCTGCTAACACATAACTTTCTGCTATCATTTGCGCTTGGCTAGAATTACTTTCAAGTGCAGAAAGAATACCAACTTTGACTTGCTTTATAGCGCGCAGAAGCTCTTTTTTAGGGATACCATTTTTAATAATATCTTCAATTTCTGCAGCGACAAGAGTACGTATTTCTTCAATACTCTTCTCATCTTTTGCACAGAAATACATAAGAAAAACTGAGGCATCTTCAAGTGATAAAACAAAGGTAGAAAACTCAGTAACTAATTCAAGATCATCAACTAATTTTTTACAAAGACGAGAACTTTTACCTTCTCCTAAAACAGCAGAAAGAACTTCCATTTCCATCTTTTTCTTATCTTTTGCGCCTGGTAACACAAAAGCAAAAAGACCATACGGTTGCTGTACATCTCTATGCACCACCACCGACTGAGCAATCAAATCTTTTCCGTGATAAAACTCTTTGCGTGTATATGATTGATCTTTTGGAATCTGCCCTAATGTTTTTTCAGCTTCTGCAAATACTTCTTCTGGTTTTACATCACCAACAACCACAAGGGTCGCATTATTAGGAACGTAATGTTTTTGGTAAAAAGCAAAAAGATCATCACGATTAAGATTCCACAAATCTTGTTTGAACCCAATAACTGGATAATGATAAGGATGATCGACAAAGATAGCTGAAAGCATACTTTGCCATAAAATTTTAAAGTAATTATCTTTCATTAATTTAAGTTCTTGTATCACTGCTTTTAATTCAGAATTAAGCATCTGCTCATCAAAGCGACAATTACGCATACAGTCGGCGTAAAGAGTTAAAGCCTCTTTCCAGTGATGAGAAGGAAAATCAAAAACATAGCCAGTATAATCATAACTGGTAAAAGCATTTGTATAGCCAGAAAGTTTTTGTGTAAGTGCAGATAAATCAGTTTCAGAAAGCTTTTGAGTTCCCTTAAAAATCATATGCTCAATTAAATGTGCTTTCCCTTTTTCCCCTGACATTTCATCTTTTGAACCAACGTGATACCACAACTGAGTCGAGACTTTTGGCACATTATCAAGAGGACGAACAAGGATAACAAGTCCGTTTGGTAATATTTTTTTAAAAACTGATGTGGTGTTTTTTTCTGTGTTCATAACTTCTTTCTTTTTTCCATAGTCATTAGCCTGTAAGCATGAAGCTGCACCAAGATAAATAACCATAAAATATGATACAATTTTTTTCATTTTCAGACTCCCCCTTTTAAATAGTATGGATGTAGCAAAAGTAACCGCATTTATATTTGTTGGCAATTATTCGAAGCTCTGGCACAGTAAAGGGAATTAAAATAAGCCCAAGGAGAACCATGCAGACCAACTTCCATACTTTAACATCTTACAAAATCGTTTTTATATCACTTTTTCTATTCCTACCACAAATACTCCTCTCAACAGAGGACTCTGAAATAGCCAAAAAAAATAGTAGTGCAATGCATGAAAAAATCACCAAACCATTTGAAACAAAAATTAGCCTAAAACAAACAGAGTTAGAGTTGTGTGTTGCTGCTGTAAAAACAGAACCTCTTTATATTGAATTAGAAACAGCACTCAATAACCTCTTTAAAGAACCTACCTATGAACTGTATAAAGTTACTGATGAGACATATGAATTCATAAAAGAACTTGAAAGTTATAATAAACTTGTTATTCGCCCAGAACTCCTTACAAAAATAAATGCCCTTTTAGATCAGTTAAAAACCTACGAAATATTTAGTTCATTACGCTCAACTCTAAAAAAACAACGCGTTGCCCTTCTTGAGCTTTTTGAAGAAAAAGATCTGATCTTGTCAGTTGAAAAAATATTGAAATACCAAAATAAAGAGCTTGTAGAACTTATTACTGAACAGAAAAAAGGGATTACTGCCCTTCCTACTTATCAACAGGTGCAAGAATTACAGAAAAAATATTTGGAAACAAAAACTGTAAAAAATTTACTTTTGTGCATAGAAAAAAAACGGGATTTACTTATACAACAAGAGAAGGCTTTATTAAAAAATAAAGAATATCAAAAGGTATTGAATGCTCATGAACTTCTTTCCTTCTCTCTTGCTACTAGCGAACAACAACAAGAATCATACAGCATGGCTAAAAGAGAACTCTTAAAGCTTCAGCATGATCTTTTTCTTGTTCCGCTAGAAAATATACTTTAACTATCTCTGGGGATCCACAATGCTCCCTCCATCTAGCCTGTGCTGTGCGCTGCCGCGACTACCATACTGCTGGGAGCAACGGGAATTTTTATTTACGCATAAATTTAAAATTTTAAACTTACTCATAAAGTTGCTTCTACTGGCTTTATTACTGTCTCATTTTAACGTATACTTACGACCTACAGCCTATTTTCGCATTTTACCAAAGTAAGAACGTGTACCTATTCAATGAACCCGTAAGTAGTTATCGCCCTTTTTTATGCTTGAAATTTCCATTTCTAGTCTGGGGCACTCTGACTTTTATGGGAGGAATTATTGCTGCCTATTTTACTCTAAATATAATGCTTCTTTGTGGTGCCTTTACCTGCACAGCCTTATTTTTAGGAATAAAAAAGAAAACTCTCTTAAAAAAATTCTGTATTTTTTTGCTCTTTTTTATCGCAGGATTTGGAAGAACCTTTTATTTTTTTCATTATAGATCCGCCCTTTTTCCCTTGTACCATGTCAGTATTGAAGGCACAGTAGAATCAATTACCTATATCGATAGTAAACCTTGGCGTTATCAATCTCTTTTAAAAATAAGGCGTATTTTTGATAGGCATAAGTGGCACAATAAACCCTGTACTATTCAACTCTATACCAATAAAAAGCCATGTTTTTCTGTTGCAGATACTGTTCACTGTTCTCTTGAAAGAGTCCCCGCCCCTGAAGGTGATTTTAAACTCTATCTTTATAAAGAAGATATTGATGCCACCGCTTTTCAGCCAAAGGTTCAGGTAAAAATTATACACAGGCCACTCTATTCATTTAAGCGCTGGGTAAGCCAAAAAAAGAAAACTATCCATTACAGGCTTCTTAAAAAAATGAACCCGTCCACTTTTGCTCTTTTTTCATCTCTTTTTATGGGAAATAGGGCATCTATTAAACAAGAACTTGAACCTCACAAGCCGCTCTTTAAAGTATGGGGAATCTCACACTTTCTTGCTAGATCAGGCATTCACCTTCTCATTTTTATTATTCTACTAAGTAGACTTCTTGCTTTTATTCCCGCTCCTTTTTTAGTTAAACATGGCTTTTTGCTTTTTTGCGCTTTCTTATACTTCCTATTTTCCTGGCCAAGCGTTTCTTTTAATCGTGCATTTTACACGTTTCTTTTTTACAAAATGACCACATTTTTAAATATCCCTCTTCATTCAATGCATGCACTAGCTCTTATTTGCCTTATTATCCTTTTTCAAAGCCCCTTACAGATTTTATTTTTAGATTTTCAACTCACTTTTTTACTTACTTTTTGCCTGATCTGGATAGCTCATACTCGCCATCAACGACGGCTCCTCTTTTCACAAAAGCTTGCAAAATAAAAAGAAATATTCATACGGTAATGAATAGTTGTTTCTCAAAAAAGGAGTCATTGTATGAAATTAAAAAACTTTAGTTTTTCCTTGTTTATTATTGCTATTACGACAAGCACTCTTTATGGCTTAGCCCCTTCACAAGAAATTGATGCCCAAATACAAACCAATGCTCTTGTAAAAGCAATAGACCCCAATAATGAAATTACAAAAACAGCTCCTCTTAAGGAATGGACCTTTATGGTCTATATAGCGGCAGACAATGATCTTAATAGATTCTCAATACGCAACTTAGAAGACATGTCAAAAGTAGGATCCAATAAAAATTTAAACATTGTTGCTCATCTAGACAAACAAGGCTCAACAGAAAAAACAAAACGTCTTTATGTAGAAAAAGACAAACTAGTACAAGTAAACTATGGACAACCTTCATCACTCCAAAAACTTGATAGTGGCAGCGAAACAACACTTATAGATTTTTGCGAATGGGCAATACTAAACTACCCAGCAAAACATTATGCCCTCGTTCTTTGGAACCATGGCAGTGGTATTAGTGACAATATAGCTGGAAGACTTATTAACTCGTCTGAACTTTTTACTTTTAATCCTCTAACTAACATGTTTGAACTCGACCGTTCAATTGCCTTCTTTGATTTCGTTGATAAAAAAGAAAAAGAACATCGCGGAGTTTGTTTCAGCGACACTTACAACTCATTTCTCACTAACCAAAAGCTCGATTCTGCGCTTAAATCAATACAACAAAATGGGCTTCGAGGAAAAAAATTCGACATTATTGGGTACGATGCTTGCCTCATGGCTATGACAGAAGTGGCGGACCTTATAAGTCCTTACGCTGATATAGCGGTCTTTTCACAAGAAGTTGAACTTGGAGCTGGATGGAAATACGATGAAGTTTTACGACCTTTCAACTATTCTGCACTAACACCTGAACAATTTGCTGTTCATATTGTTGCTGCCTTCAATACTGCCTATCAATCAATCACACAAGACTACACTTTTTCAGCAGTTTCTCTTTCAAAATTTACAGCTCTTGAACGAACAATAGACTCACTAAGTGGTACTCTTATAGAGATGTTAAAATACCAACAAGGAACAGGAATATCTTTACTTAGTATCATACGCACAGCGCGATCAAAAAATTGTTGTACCCATTTTTCTCAACCAACTTATATAGACCTCGATCATTTTTTAGCTAACCTTTTTGATACTATTAACCATGCAACACTAATACCTGCAAAAGAATATCTAAAAGGTGATTTAAGAACTCTTATTTCTACTGCACGACTTAATTTATCACAATGCGTACTTGCTCATGTTGAAGGAAAAAATCTTACACGAGCACGTGGACTTTCTATTTATTATCCAGCACGTTTTGTAGATTCAACGTACAAAATCACTCCCTTTGCACGTAAAAATCGCTGGCTTGACTTAATAAGTATCGCTATCTAAATCTAGACACTAAAGAGAGAGGGAAAGCTCATGAATAGAATCAAAGCAACACTTTTCTTCTCTTTTTTTCTTTGCGCAACATCTTCCATCTTTCCTACTAAAAAATGGACCTTCATGGTCTATATGGAAGCGGCCAATGATCTTGAAATATTTGCTCCACGCAACTTGCGACAAATGCAACAAATCGGTTCAAATGAAAACATAAATATTATTGCGCAACATAATGTTTACGAAAAAAATACTTACAGTTCAAGAACTTTTTTCATAGAAAAAGGAAAAAGAAAATTACTAAAAGAACGCCATTCCACCAATGATACCGGAGAAGAAAATCTTATAAATTTTTGTTGTGATACTATTAATACTTACACAGCAGATTATTATGCGCTTATCTTTTGGAATCATGGAACAGGAGCCATAGAGCCCGTTTTCAAAAGCGCTCTTTCAAGCACTGACCTTTTCTCTTTAACCAATTTTTCTGATTTTTTTGAAAAAAAAAATAAAGGATTTGCCCCCATTCAAACGTCCTTAAAAAATAGTACGCAACAAAAATATAAAGGTATCTGTTTTAATGATGCATCAGGAAAATTTCTTACAGAAAAACATATCTGTCGCGCCCTAAAAACAATCTGTGCAACATCATTACAAAATAAAAAACTAGATCTCATCGGTTTTGATGCCTGCTTAATGTCTATGATTGAAATTGCAGCAGCTATAGAACCATTCGCAAAAACAATGGTAGCATCTCAAGATGTAGAAAGAGGTACTGGATGGAACTATCATTATGCCCTTTTCCCTTTCTCTTTTACATCACTAACGCCTCAAGACCTTGGAAAACATATAGTAAATGCTTATAAAAAAACTTATCAAAAAATAGCAGACTTCACCCTCTCTTGTATTCTTTTAGAAAAAATACAAGAACTAATAAGCAATGTTTCACGAGTTGCTTATTTATTACAAAAAACAACAATGAATTCTGACGATAAAAAAATTAGACTCTCTGTAAAAAATAGTCGGAATAAGCATCTCTGTACCTATTTCGAAGAACCAGAATTTATAGACTTACATCACTTATATAATAATCTTCTTATAAATCTTGAAGAAGCAACGGAGGCACAACAACAAAAAAATACTGCTATAGAAGATCTAAAAAAAGAACTTTCTATAGGAAAATCCCTTATAGAAAACGCGGTCTATGCTAATACAACAGGAACCGCTTACCCGCAAGCAAAAGGGATCTCTATCTATTTTCCTGAATACAGCATTCATTCATCCTATAAAAAATGTTGCTTTGCAGCGCAATCACATTGGCTATCTTTTTTAAAAACTTACCTTTCTGCCTACAAATAATAACCTATAATTTTTAATTATTTATGGCTCTTACTTATCTTTATATAGGCAAAAATATGAACAAAAAAGAACTCAAACAATTTCTTCTAGATGAACTTTATGCTCCTTACAAAAACTGCCTCCAATGCCCATTAAGCCTACTAGGAAGAACACATGTAGTATTTGGACGAGGAAATCCTGATGCAAAACTTTTGTTAATAGGAGAAGCCCCAGGTAAAGATGAAGACCTTCAAGGACAGCCTTTTGTTGGGCGCTCAGGAAAACTCCTCAGCAAAGCTCTCGAATCCCTTGGTGTAGACGAAAATGACATCTACATAACAAATATCGTTAAATGCCGCCCGCCTCTCAATAGGGCTCCACTACCAAGCGAATCAGCTATTTGCACAAAAATACTTCTCCAAGAACAAATTAAAATAATTTCACCGTCAGTTATTTGCTCTCTTGGCGCTTGCGCAACAAACTTTTTTTTAGAAAACAGTAAAGGAATATCCAAAACACGCGGAACTCTACAAAACTATCGCTCTATAAAGCTTATTCCTACTTATCACCCAGCCTATATTTTAAGAAATCAAAAAAAGCTTGGAGTTCTTCTTTCCGACCTGAGACTAGCCTTCAATATTGCCTACAATTTCAAATGAAAAATAATTCATTTTTTATTTTATACTTAAAAACAAACGTTTCCATCCTATTTGGAATGTTGATAACTCCCCTAAAATTGTTGATAACTATGTCGATAACTTGTTGATAACTCAAAAACAGGTACTTTTACCCTTGCTTTAAAATAAGCTCTCAGTGAGTTTATTCAAGGAATCAAAAATGAAACAGCTGACTACATCGGCCATTTCAGAGTTATCAACAATTTTATAAAAGTTATCAACAATTTTAGGGGAGTTATCAACAGGTTATCAACAATTTTTTCAAGGACCAATAGAGGTTATAGATAGGCTTATTGCTATGAAAAAGAGGGGAGTTATCAACAATTTTATGCCTCATCTATTATTATTAACTTTATATAATATTTATATGTAATAATAAGCAGTCTCAAAAATGCCGATTTTTCTTAACCTTAAAAACTAGACCTCTACTTGCCACAAAAAGAGATTGTTTTCATTTTCTTTCGTTGTGGTAAACTTCTAATAATCTAAGTCTAAAAATTAAATTCAGTCATTTCTGTTTAACTCTAAGTAGGATAATAGGTGAAGCTTTTCGAAGTTATAGAGGCGCTTGTAGAAGAAAGAGGCCTTGATAAAGAAATTTTAACTGCAATCGTGTGTGAAGGCATGTTGGCAGCTTTTCAAAAGCGCTACCCTGAGGTGGTGCTGTATGTTCGCTTTGATAAAAAATCAGGCGAATTAGTCACTGAGGTAGAAAAAGAAGTTGTCGCTCAAGTTGCTGATGAAGGAATTCAAATTTCTTTACGAAAAGCTAAGGCTATTCACAAAGATGCTGAAATAGGCGAAAAAGCGCTATTCCCTTTTGATGGGACTATTGGACGCATTGAAATTATGCGAGCTAAACAGGTTATTGCTCAGAAAATTAAAGAAATAGAGGCTTCTGAGGTTTACAATGAATTTAAGAAGAAAGAAGGCTCTGTCTTAAATGGCATTGTTCACAAGGTCGAACAAAATGGTATTTTAGTAAAAATTCAGGAATACCTTGCCTTTTTGCCTCGTTCACTCAGTGTTCCTGGTGAAAAATATTCAGCAGGATTTCCTATACGAGCTCTTTTGAAGGAAGTTTTAGAGCAGTCTCGTAGTGAAAATCAACTCATTCTTGATAGAGCTTCAGCAGACTTTGTAGAAAAGCTGTTTTCTCTTGAGATACCAGAGGTGTTTGAGAAGCTGGTTGAGATAAGAAGAGTTGTGCGCATAGCAGGATATAAAACAAAAGTTGCCGTAACTTCAAATGACTCTAACATTGATCCAGTAGGGACATGTGTAGGTGTTGGCGGGGTTCGCATCAAGCCTATCTTGAAAGAGCTAGGAATTGAAAAAATAGATATTATTGCATGGACTGACAACCAAGAATTATTGATAAAGAATGCGCTTAAGCCTGCTCAAATAAATAGAGTTGAGCTTTCTACTAATGACAGAGTAGCAAGAGTCTGGCTTGATGATGACCAACGGTCTTTGGCTATTGGGAAGATGGGGCAAAATATTACCTTGGCTTCTCAGTTA
>CANNBR010000012.1 GCA_947502805.1 bacterium | reverse complement strand
AGAGAAAAAAAAGAAATTTGTTGCACCTGATGCAGAAATAAAAACACTCGAAACTTCTCCTTTTAAA
Organism: bacterium; assembly: GCA_947502805.1. Taxonomy (GTDB): domain Bacteria; phylum Babelota; class Babeliae; order Babelales; family CAIQNR01; genus CANNBR01. The sequence continues at coordinate 18,328 of CANNBR010000012.1, read as the reverse complement.
GATATTGCTCATGAATACATGAAGGGTTTTACTGCTCCAGAAGAAGATGAAGATGATATTCAACAAAAGAAATTGCGCACAGAGATTCCTCAAATTTCTGAGTATGCCCTTTTTACGCACATTTTTAATCTTTATCAAACAGTTGAACTTACTCCACAGCCTATTTTTAATAAAAATGGATGGAAAGATCTTGAACTTCTTTGTGGCGATCACAAAGAGCACGTCAATCTTGTCTATTTTTTAAATCGGACTCAAACAAAGCTTGGACAATCATATTTAGGATACCTACTATCTTATCCTATTGGCGATACAACAGCGCTTCAAAACAGACAAAATGTAGTAAAAGAATTTGTATCAAACAAAGCTCTTTCATGCACCTGTAAAAAAGCCCTTGCTGATGTAGCAGCAGTAGAAAACAATCTTTTCTTTTTTTGGGAAACAGAAAACGAATTCAATCTTAAAGCTATAAGTTCCTACTTTTTTACTTCAAATTTACCCGGACTTAAAAAACTTAAAAAAATAAACACAAATCCACGGGTAATGGAAGCCTTGCACTTTAATAATCACCTTATTTCTTGTGCAAAAATTTTATTTCTTCCAGCGCTTTACACCTATGCAATCAAAAAACTTCATCCTTATGAAAGAGAACTTACCTATACCGATGCAGCAAAAAAAGTCGGTAAAAATTTTCCTAGAGACCTAGAAACTCTTTTCTCTCTTCAAGGTCTTGTTTATTCATTGGAGTTCTTACCATTGCGCTCGGCTTATTTATCCGAAACATCCTACAATGACACTACTAACTACCTTCATGGTCAAATGATGACAGTCGGAACAGTTATTCATGCAATGCAAACATTAAGTTCAGAAATTAAAAATAATGAGACTCTACAAAAAGGCCTTGATCACCAAAAACAACTCACTGCTTTATTTGATGCACAAAGTGCACTAACTACTCAAAAAATGCACAAACTTGTAGCTCTCTTGCTATCTGATACGTTCACTGGCAAACCTTCTTACTTCTGCTTTAAGGGACGCGTACTTGCTGCATATGCCTTAATGAAAGAAATAAAAAACGACCTTGCTCCTGCATTGCTTGCTCTTGGTGAAATTGATACTTACCTTTCATCTGCAACTTTGTATGAAGAGTATCAAGATAAACCGAATGGTTTCTGCTTTGTAGACTATCTTATTCAAGATAGTCCGTACATCAAGCTTGATGGTATGTGGAATCCCTTTATTCCTTCAAAAAAGGCAGTTGCTAACTCTATTGAACTTGGTGGAACAAAACCTCTCAACATTATCCTTACTGGCCCTAACGCTGGCGGTAAATCAACGTTCTCTAAAGGTTTAACGCTCAACGTGTTACTCGCACAAACTATTGGCATTGTTCCAGGATTAAAACTAGAACTGACTCCCTTTGAAAAGATCAATACCTACATGAACATTACTGATGACACAGCAGGTGGAAACTCCCTCTTTAAATCAGAAGTGTTACGAGCACAAAGCCTTTTGAAAACAATCGCTGATCTTGATAAAAAGAAATTCTCGTTTTCAATCATGGACGAAATGTTTAGCGGAACTTCTCCACGAGAAGGTGAAGCGGCTGGTTATGCAGTAGCAAAGAACCTTGGCGCAAATACAAACTCAATCGCAGTTATTGCAACTCACTTTCCAAAGTTAAAGGAACTTGAAAAAACTACCGGTAATTTTAAAAACTACCAAGTACGTGTTGCTTATGCTGCAGACGGTTCTTTCACCTACCCATTCAAACTTGAAGAAGGGGCTGCCGATCAAAATGTGGCTATTGCAATCTTGCAGCAACAAGGTTTTGATAGTTCTATTCTTGATGAGGTGCAAGCAATATTGAAAGATAATTCAAAAACTACTGCCGCTGCTGCATAAGTAATTAACACCACAGTTGAATTATTAGGGAGATGAACATTTGATTCATCTCCTTTTTTTATTGACGAATACCTCCGATTGCCCTATACTAAAGCCATTATTCAAACATAAAACTTATGAGAATTATTATGAAAAAAGGGATTATTACTATCGCAGCTTTCTGCTGTTCTCTTTTTACCATCTCAGGCGAATCATCTCCTCTCTATCAACAAACACCCAGCCCACACTCTACCCCTCCCCAAAAAACAATTATTTCTCTTGAAGAATATGATGGACTAAGTGAACCTTCTGCGCCTACCGTTTTTTCTTACACCTCTCCAGAAAATCAACTTCTTATTTACCTAGGAACCTCTCACGTCACTAATCTCAAAAATTCGCAATATGCTGCCATAGATAAACACTGGCGTGCATTTTTAGAACGTACAAAGGGTAAACCTACTGCCATTATAAGTGAAACGCTTTCTGGCGATGTATCACATAATGGATACACATCAAAAACAGAAGCTATAACCTATGGGGCCGATTGCGGTTATGCCACATGGCTTGGAGAAACAAATACTATTCCCGTAATTGGAGCAGAACTTTCTCACAAAGCAGTTATTCAACAACTGCTTAAGGAATTTGATAAAGATAAAGTGTATTATTTTTGCTTTGCGATTGCGGCTGATTTCTGGACACGCTACAAAGAAAAACCAGACCTTGAACATTTCATTCTAGAACGCGTACATACATGGACTAACGATAAAACTATCACCTTTAAACATCTTACAGGGCTTCATAAGCTCTATACTGGCAAGTCTCTTACCACTCCCAGCAAGCACTTTTTCATACCACTTATGACACTCACCTACCATACGAGCTACCTTGAACGGGCATTAACCTATTTTTATATTCCTACATCGGCACTCAACGTAATCTATCCGATGTTACGAAGAAGCCACCAAATACGAGATGAGTACGCCTTTGACATTATCAGTGACCAATGGAAATCAGGAAAAAATATTTTTATAGTCTATGGAGCGCTTCACGCAATTACCTTGAAAAAGCACCTTAAAAAACTTACTCAACAACAATCTGCCGTTTTTCATCAGAAGCATACTGCAAAGTAATCTGTACCGTAGATGCAGGAAGAACACCTTTGAGAATTTCGGGCCACTCTATAAAACAAAGAGCATTATCGTCATACAAATATTCATCAAAGCCAGCCTGAATAAATTCCTGATACGAAGACAAACGATATAAATCAAAATGATACACAGTTCTACCATCTAAAAGTGGATAGACCGACACATAGGTATAGGTAGGGCTTTGTACTGGCCCTTGTACTCCCAACTGCGCAAGCATCTCTTGGACAAGCGTTGTTTTGCCTGCCCCTAAGGTTCCTGTAAAAGTCCATACACGTACTGGCAAAAGAAGTAATTCTTTGGCACATGCAGCCATTTCTGCACGGTCAACAAGATACATTTTATTCATGATCCACTCTTTTATAATTTATCAACATAGCGTCGATACGCTTTTTCTTTTTTAGACGCATGTTCACCAGAAGCTGATTGCTTTTGATGCCCACTTTCACGCTCATCTTTTAAAGGAATACGCATACCCGCCGCCTCATACATAATTTTATCAAGCTCTTCATTACTGTCTTCTGACAGTTTAAAAATATCAGTATGTAATTCAGGACCACTCTTTTTTTCTGGATTACAAACAGCATGAACCCGCTCATAAAAGAACATGGGCTCTACTGTTTCTACTCGAGATTCACCAACCTTATTGCAAAGTTCCCGATCAAGAGTCACCACTAACATCTCTCTATTTCTGTGCTCTTGGGCATACGTAATAATAAGATCATCGGCTGATTGATTCTGACCACTGTACCAAACAGTAACCCCTTTTTGCTTTTCAGCACTTGGGTAGTAATAAGGACCCCCATCAAAAAAAACCATCACTTTATGCTGGCGCTTTTTTATGTAACGCCCCATCAGGTTTACAAACGCACTGCGTTGAACTTCTGAAACATCTTGCCCATGAAGCTTCTTTAATAAGTTATAGCCATCAATTACTAATATCATTTTTATAGTCCCTCATCGCCAGCGTACCATAGATAAAAGGGTTCTTTAAATAAAGCGTTGATCTGTGCTTCAAGAGACAGTATCCTAGTACCTTATTGATCTTAATAAAAATGGATCTCGAAGGAGAAAGAAGCTCATGTCACAACTCATTCGCATGCGCCAGCGCATCAAAGCAATTGGCACTATTAAAAAAATAACGAGTGCCATGCGGCTCATCTCTCGATCATTTCACACTAGGATGTATCGCGAACAAATACATTATAAAGAGTACCAAGAATCTCTTTCTCGTATTTTTAAATCAGTCCTTGTTCAAGCACCTGCGCAACTTAATCCAACTTTTTCTTCTGAAGAAATAAAATCAGACAAAGAATTGCTCATCATTATTGGATCACAAAAAGGGCTCTGTGGAAACTTTAATGCCCCTTTTTTTTATTGGATTGATAACCATAAAAAAGATCTCCTTTCTGGGCGCTATCGTATACTAGCGATAGGGAAAAGAGTTACAGACCATCTCAAAAAAATTGGTGTTCACACCCTAGAAACATTACCTGAGCTAAAATTAACCACCATTAGCCATCTAACCCAAGATCTTTTTACATTAATTACTGATCAAAAACCAGGAACAAAGGTAACAACGCTCTCTTGTTTTTCAAAAACACTTTTTAGCCAAGAATGTAAAGAACAAATAATACTGCCATTTACTTTGCCAAAAGCAGACAGTCCCACACAATCATCATTTGATTACGTCTGGAGCCATGACCCTGAATACATTATTAAAACATTGGTAACGATGCATATTACTGAAAAAATTCGAACAACTCTTTTTTCATCATTGCTTGCTGAGCATAATGCGCGTTTTACTGCTATGGATAATGCAACACGTAACGCTGAAAAATTTTTAGACACCATGAAGTTACAGTTCAATAAAATGCGTCAGGCGAAAATCACTAAAGAGCTTTCTGAGCTAGCAGGAGCATTTGAGACGCAAGGACTGATGTAGCTTTAGAACGTATCCGAAAATTAATGAATTAAAATCCTCGTCATCCCCAGAGATAGGAGATTTTCACGTGCGACAAAGTCCTACGAAGCCTTGGCGAAGTAGGAAGCACGGACAATCGACTGAACGTCGGGGACCCAGGACGTAACAAGACAAAGTCATAATTAAAATCAATATGAAAGATAAATAAATGGACAGTAAAGATATTATTTACGATGTTCTTAAGCAGGCACGTAGAATAGCGATTATTGGTAACGCTGGTTCTGGGAAATCTACCGTAGCTCGTAAAATGCAAAGTTTTTGTGATCTACCACTGCACCATTTGGACACTTATTTTTGGAAATCAAACTGGACCCCACCCAATCGTGACGAATACAAAATTATCCATGATCGTCTTTGCGATCAAAATGAATGGGTTATTGAAGGTACCAATCTTTCGCTCTGGGAACATCGAATGAACAGAGCTGAAATTATTATTATCCTAAAAATTCCCCGCTATCTCTGTCTCTGGCGTATTTTTAAACGAACGTGGAGATATTACGGAAAACAAGCTCCTAGTAGTGCGCAAGGATGCCATGAGAGATTTAACTGGAAGTTTGTAAAATTTCTCCATTGGGTGTGGTGTTTTCATTCAAAATATGAAACAAAAATTACTGAATTATTGGACACTTACCAGCATACAAAAAAAATTTACGTTCTCTCTTCTCAGCAGGAAATAGATGTATTTTTAGAGAAACTTGCTGATTGTTAATCACTCTTCGCAGTACGTATCAACTACATTATCTGGCAAGATGGCCCTACGACGAACAATACTATACCTGGCACTTAATAGGGACTTTGTCTTGTTACGTCCTGGGTCCCCGACGTTCAGTCGCTTGTCCGCGCGTTCGCACGAGACAATCTCCTATCTCTGGGGATGACGAGTGTGGGGATTAAAGCTTAAGTGACACCATTCTCTGGGGTATGATTTTTATTTACTCATTAATTTTAAAATAGCTCTAGACATGACGGGTTGTATCACTCGAACAAAGTAATCGAAGCACCAAGTGCACGTAACTTACCTTCAAGAGATTGATACCCACGCTTCCAATGATACACACCAGAAATGGTTGTATACCCTTTAGCAGCAAGGCCTGCTAATGCTAAGCAACACGAGGCGCGAATATCACTAGCAATCACATGAGTACCGTAGAGTTCTTCTACCCCACGAATAGTCGCCGTGTCATAATGAATTTCAATCTGAGCGCCCATTTTATCAAGTTCACGAGCGTGAGTCAGACGGTTTTCCCACACTGTTTCTTTGACCGTAGAAACTCCCTGAGCCAACGTTAATGCAGCCATAAAAGGGGCTTGCATATCGGTAGGGAACCCTGGATAAGGAGCAGTTCTTAAAGAAACAGCGCGTGGTGTTTTTGTCGCTTTTATTTTTACCCCAACCCCATCTTTACCAATCAGAATCGTATGACCCATTTCTTGCATTTTCATCAAGAATAGTCCCATATCGTGTGCAGGTGCTTGAGGAACATGCACATACCCACCAGTAATTGCACCAGCAAGAATTAATGCACTTGCTTCCATGCGATCAAACATTACCGTGTGATTGGCAGGAGAAAGATGCTCTACACCATCAATAACAATAGTTGCTGGAGTTTCAATTGAAATGCGAGCGCCCATTTTTTTTAATGATTCAATAAGATCAAATACTTCTGGTTCAAGAGCTGCATTAATAATACGAGTAGTCCCTGAGGTTAATACCGCAAGCATCATAATGTTTTCTGTTGCTCCTACACTCGGATACTCAAGCAACAAATTACGATGCTGCAAATGCTGCACACAGGCAGTCAATATATCACCGTGCTGCTCAACAGAAACGCCCATTTTTTCAAAATTTTTAATATGGTAATCAACCGGACGTTCACCAATGACATCGCCACCAGGAAGCGCCAGTTCCACCTTGCCAAATCGAGCAAGAAGTGGCCCCATAACTAAGACCGAAGCGCGCATTTTCTTCATAATTTCAGGCTTAACTCGATAGCCATCAAGATTCTTTGTATCTACTTCAAGAATATTAGCTTCTTCATCAAAAATGACTACTGCTCCTAAACTTTCAAGCAAAGTAATCATTTGGAAAACATCATCAGAAGCAGGAACATTACGCACTACAGAAACACCGCGTGAAAGAATCAGTGAGGTCATAATGACCAACACTGCATTTTTTGCACCTGACAAAGATGCTTGTCCTTCTAATCCTAATGATTGATGTACTTCCAAATAGGGAGCTTCAATTGGATTTTTTTGAGCAAACATACCTTCTTTTATGCGAGTAACATCCTGTGTAAATATCGACTGATCTGCCATGCATTTTTACCTTTTTACAAACTATGAGTATACGACTATGTTTGTTAGTGTATACTAGCGAATTACTGTTTACAAATCGCAATGATCATCACATTTCAAAGGGTGAAGTATGGAAGAAAAATCAGTAAATTCGTCGCCATATAAAGCTTTTTCAGGCTGCGGGTCAAAACCCTTGAAAGGCATTTTAGAAGTCATCTGCGGTCCTATGTTTTCAGGTAAATCTGAAGAGCTTATTCGTAGACTTCGTCGTGCAAAAATAGCCCAACAAAAAGTGATTTCTTTTAATCCTCATAGCGACACAAGAACTGCTCTTCATACTATCGCTTCTCACAATGGAGCCTCATTGGAAGCGATCACTATCAGCGACCCTTTAACTATCCCCATTCATATTGCGCATGATATTGAAGTTATTGGTATTGATGAAGTGCAATTTTTCTCTCCCGAGATTATCAACGTGGTATTTGACCTTGTTGAACAAGGTAAACGAGTTATTGTCACAGGACTTAACCTTGATTTTAGAGGAGTGCCTTTTGGAACCATTCCAACTTTCATGGCCATTGCAGATACGGTCACTAAACTAAGCGCTATTTGCATCGTTTGTGGAGCAGATGCTTATTTAACACAACGCATCGTTAATGGAACCCCCGCTCGTTATGATGACGCAATTGTAAAACCAGGCGCACAAGAAGCATACCAAGCACGCTGCCGCTCTTGCCATATCATTGATAAGAAGCCAGTATGGCAAAAAACTCTCTAACCTACCTTTGCTCAAACTGTAGCCATTCTTCAGTCAAATGGCTTGGCTGCTGTCCTGTTTGCAAAGAATGGAATAGCTTTATAGAAGAAAAGCCTGCCGCAACTCCTTTGCTAGGACCAAAAAAAAGTTTTGGCAGACCATGTGCTATAGAAACACTCATTCTTCGCCCTTTGCATGAAATCGAATTTTCAGAACAAAGCCGCATGCTTTGTGGCATGCCTGAATGGGATAATGTCCTTGGTGGAGGCATTATGAAAGGATCACTCCTTGCCTTAACTGGAGACCCTGGCATTGGAAAATCAACTCTCCTTTTGCATGTTGCTCACAAATTAGCAGAACACCATACGGTCTTTTATTTTTCTTCTGAAGAATCATTAGAACAAGTAAAACTACGCGCAATGCGCATAGACAGCATGAGTTCTAATCTCCTTTTTTCTGATCGAGCAAATATCGAAAGCATTATCCTGACTGCTCAAGAAAAAAAACCGGACATTATTATTATCGACTCAATTCAAAATTGTTTTTTTTCAGAAACTCAAAGCTTCCCTGGCACTATCGGCCAATTACGAGAAACATCATTTGCTTTGATGCGCTTAGCAAAAGAATACAATATTGCAGTCATTATTACCTGTCACATAACTAAAGAAGGCCACATGGCAGGCCCTAAAACTCTCGAACATATGGTAGATGGAGTATTTTACCTGCAAGGTGAAGATCGCTGGCATACACGAATTTTGCGTAGCGTTAAAAACCGTTTTGGACCACTCAATGAACTTGGTTTTTTTTCCATGACAACCAAAGGACTCGAAGAAGTTCCCCATATTAATCAGTATTTGCTCAATGAAACAACAACAGCACCAGGAGCGGTTCTTGTCAGCTGCCTTGAAGGATCGCGACCATTACTTTTAGAAATTCAAGCGCTTACTATTCTTTCAAAATTCGGAATGCCCCAACGAGTAGTTACCGGGCTTGATCAAAAACGCGTTGTCTTAATTGCTGCTATTTTAGAAAAATATTTACACATAAAATTCAGCTCGCATGATATTTTTGTAAAAGTAAGCGGTGGGTTAAAACTAACCGAAAGTTCTTCTGATCTTGCTATCGCTCTTGCCTTACTTTCAAGTTACTTTCAACAAGCTCTGCCTGAAAAATCGATGGCCCTTGCTGAAATCAGTTTAACTGGCGCCCTCAAGCCTATTAATGCTCTTGAAACACAACTAAAAGAAGCGCAAAAATTTGGTATCAAAACCATTTTTGTTGCTGAAGGACAAAAGACAAACACGAGTGGTGTTATTAAATTTTCATCAGTCTATCAACTGCTCGGCCTCTTTGCAGATACTCCTCCCACAGATTAACTATTTTATTTATTGCCACCCTTACTTCTTGAATAATTACAAAAAACAAAAACTCCCAGTGGAGATAAAAATCAAATGGGATAGCGTTTTCCGAGCTTGATTTACAAACAGAAACAGTTTATTCTAGTGTCTTTATTTCTCAATTTTACAGAAAGGAATCATATGAAAGTTTTATTATTTACTTTGTTATGTTCAGCGTCATTAACGCAGGGAATGAATACTCCACTTCAAATCGAAAGAGTAATAGAGGAATCACTTAACTTAAATTGTCGCTTTAAAGTGATCAAGTCAGAGATTACAAAAATAAAATTTGGACATTCGAAATTAGATTTACTTTTACCAACGCTTGAAGAAGCGAAAGCTGCTGAAATTTTTACTAGACGTCGCTTAAGACACATAAAAAACATTGTAAATTTAATTAATACAAACCATTCCGTTGAAGACATTGCTGATTCTATTACTGCTTACAATAACAAAAATAATAGAGCAACATCTCATTATTCTTCCTTAAAAGACAAATCAGAATCAAAGCCTTTAGTAAAGGGACATCATAAACCACGCCCTGCTTCTGCTCCTCTAACTACTGAAGAACCGACAATCGCAAAAACGGCTCACGCATTTGAACAAATCAGTGAAGAATCTGATGAAGATCTTGAATCAACCAGTGGATCAACCAGTGGATCAACCAGTGAAGAAGAAGGTACAGACTCCAATAGATTATCAATAGGTGGATTAGGACTAATAGAATTTTCAAAAAAATTCGGATCTTGTCGCTCTGCTTCTGCTCCTGCAACTATGACTGCATACAGCCACCATGCTAGCATTGATACAGAAGAAGTTACAACGCCTCAAGATAGCGGCGCGCTATCTCTTCTTAGACTTTAATTAAGAGCTTATTTGAGTAAATAAAAATTCCCGCTATTCCCAAAAATAGAAGATTATCGCATGCGAATGCATTGCTGTGACTACTATACTGCTTGGGATAACGGGAATTTTTATTTAGATATTATTTTGTACACAAACCCTAAGCCTAAACCTTCCCCTTTAAGTAAGTCTATTATATATATTTGTCATTAAATCTATAATCTTATTTTAGCATAAAAATGTTATAGATTAGCGGAATCAACCATTTGATTTACTAATAGAATTAGCTTACTATGGTGTTTTACCCATATTTTTAATTTAGGAGATTTATTATGAAATACTTATTACTCACGCTCTTGTGCTCATTATCAGTTGCTCAAGCAATGGAGCACCCGCTCATTAGAACACTAAAACAAGAAAAATTAGCATTAAAATTGGAATTAGATGCCGCTTCAAGGGCAATGTTTGAAGGAGGCAATTCAGCATTGTGCGCAAAAACAATACGGATTTTTAAAAATCGTCTTACAGAAGTAATTGAGATACTAGAATGGATTAAAGAAGCTAATCCTACAGAAAAAGGGGTTTTACATGTGTGTGTAGCTTATGAAAAAAACTATCGTTGCTTAATGCGAATGCCAACTAAAACACAAAAGTTTAATACCTGCCTTGAAGCACCTGCGCGTAGCCAATCAGCAACTGTTCATTCAACCACTGCCCACGAAGTTCTTACAGAACGACCTTACTCTGCTCCTCCTACAGCTTATTCTATTGGCCTGCCACTTACATCAGTAGACGAAGAACCAGAATATGAAAGGCATGCGCTAGGCATTATTTTTGATGAAATTAATTCTTAAATGCTTAAATTCATGCGCTTTAAAATAAGCTTATTACGTCACTTTACTTATATTTTTAACTAGGAAATTTATTATGAAATACTTATTATTAACACTCTTATGTTCAGTATCAATGGCTCATTCAATGGAAAAACGACATTCGATAGAAGAAATGAGACAGGTATCCATACGATTCGAATTAAGGGCTCAAGCGATGTCAAGACCACCAGAATCGCAAGAAAAGATGAGGCTTTCATTAATGCTATCCAGAGACATCATGAATGAAAAAAAAGAAGTGCAATCAAGAATAGATGACAGCTACTTTACAGTGACTCCAAAAACAGCAGCATCCACGAGCTCTGAAGAAGAAATACCTACGCGTAGCCGATCAGTAACTATTCGTCCTACTCCCATTCTCGAAGTCACCACAAGACGACCTCGCTCTGCCCCTCCAGCAATTCATCATTCGCGCTCAAGATATCTCAGCCCAGAATCACTGGAATCAATAAGCGAAGAAGATGTAATGCCTCAAGATAGCAGCGAGATATCAAGGCTTTTTAGTTAAACCATATTATTATTTAGGAAATTTATTATGAAATACTTATTATTAACACTCTTATGTTCAGTATCAATGGCTCATTCAATGGAAGACGAACCATTTTTACAAACAGCAGGAGATGAATCTCCTTTGCAGGCAATAGAAAAACAATTGCTCAAGAAAGAAATAAAAAAAGAAAAAAAGCACATAACATTAAGATTAAGTGCTATTTCACAACAAATGCTTACCAGAACAGACAGCATCGAATTATGTAAAGTACTGGAAAAGCTTCAAAATCGTCTTATCGCAGTAGTTGATCTATTAACATGGATTAAAAAGGCTGAACCTACCAATGAAGGTATTTCACAAACTTTTACAACTTACAAAAATACTTATGGCGGACTAACGGCAATGCCACCTAAAGCAAAAAAACCCAATGTCCATCTGGAACAACAACAACCAATGCCTACTGAATTTACCCCTGCTCTTTTAGCACAACCTTTAAATACAAGATGCTTTTCGCTTAGTTCTATTACAGAAGAAAGTGATGAAGAACTTGTCGAGCAAGGACCTGCGCGTAGCCAATCAGCAGCTGCTTCTTCTACTGCTTCTGAAATTGAATTTACCACAAGACGATCAAGTTCTGCTCCCCTAAGAAGGCATAGTTCACCATCAACAACTATTGCAAGCACAGGATCACTTGAATCAATACCTGAAGATGTGGAAGCTGAAGAAGCAGAAAACGAACTATTTAAACTATTTAAACGTTTTTAACTAGCGCTCAAATATTAAGCACCTAAGTTCACATCCTTGCTAATAAAACGGTCTCCTTTAAACTGAGTAGATCGTTTTATTGTTAAGGAGTAGCTAAAATGCTTAAAGCAATCTTGTCTCCAAAAAAATCTTTTTTTTGGATTATCATCACAGTATTAGCAATTGCAAGCGGAGTATTTACTCATCGCTATTTTATACAAAGCTACCCTATCATCTCACTCTCTATTTCTATGGATCGAGAACAAGCACTTGAAAAAGCACACTTTTTAACCACACAACATGCCTGGTTACCTGCAAACCCACGTCATGCTATTGAATTCAAGCTTGATCAACTTTTGCATTATTTTATAGAACTTGAATGTGGCGGCAAAGAAGCATTTTCCAAGCTTTTGCAAACAAAAGAATATGAACCTTATCAGTGGCATGTCAGATATTTTCAAGAAAAAACAACCCATGAAACTTCTCTTTTTTTTACTCCTGATGGAACCCCCTATGGATTTACTACAAAGCTTCCTGAAACAGAAATAAAACCAACCTTACCAACTCAAGCAGCGCGCGAATTAGCACAAACAGTAGCAGTAGAAGAATGGAATGTTTGTTTTGATTCATATAAAGAAATAGAAGCTTCAAAAGATCTCAAACCATGTGGACGCCTTGATCACAGCTTTGTCTATGAACGCACCGATGTAAACCTAGGAGCGGAAGGTAAATATCGACTTAAACTTCTTGTGTGTGGCGACATGGTAACTGAAGTTACCCGCTTTGTTTTTATTCCAGAAACCTTTACACGACGCTTCCAAGAAATGCGAAGTTCTAATACAACTGTCCTCACCTTTGGAATGTTAGGTCTTCAACTACTCTACATTTTTGCCGGTTGTTTAATTGCTGGATTTTTCTTTTTACGTAAACGCCATCTTCTTATTAAACCCGCTTTCTATTGGGCTTCTTTTTTTGGTTTTTTACTATTTGCCTCCACCATCAACGAACTACCACACGCATGGATATCTTATGATACAGCCACGAGTGCATCATCATTTCTCTTTAGCTATCTACTTAAAGCTCTGTCTCTAGCCATTATTACAACCAGTTTTTTCACTACTATTTTTAGCGTTGCTGTAACCTGGGACCAACTTGCATTCCCTTCACGCATTGCCTTTTATAAACTCTGGTCACCAACAGTTGGAAGCTCCCTTGCAGTACTTGGAAGAACCCTTGGAGGCTATGCTTTTTCTGTTATATTTCTTGGTATTATGACTGCAACCTATTTACTACTCACTCAAGTTCTCCATTGGTGGTGCCCTGCTGATACGTTAGTTAATCCTACTATCCTTGCCACGTACGCGCCCTGGATTACTCCTTTTTCACAAGCTGCTTCTGCTGGTTTTCTTGAAGAAATTCTTTTTCGCGCGCTTCCCCTTGCTGCATGTGCCGTACTGGGTCGTTATTATAATCGTGAAAAAACAGGAATTTTCTTAGGATTTATCATACAAGCATTGATTTTTGCAGCCTGCCATGCATCTTACCCGCAATACCCTGGCTATTTTCGTCTTGTTGAACTTCTTATTCCTTCTTGGATTTTTGGGGCATTATATCTTTACTTTGGTCTACTTCCTGGCATTCTTAGTCACTTTTTTTATGATTTTTTTTTTATGTCTCTTCCTCTTTTTGCAACCAATTTTTCACAAGCTCTGATAAGTAAAAGTATACTCATAATCCTTTTTCTTTTTCCTCTTTTGATCATCCTCTATAGAAGGCTCAGAAGAGGAAATTGGTATAGCATTAATGAACAAGACCATAACAGCGCTTTTCTACCAACTATAGCAACAACAAGCACTACAGAGTCTTTTACGAAAATAGAATCATATGATAATCAGATCACTTCTCCTCAATCACAACTACCTGATGCAGCAAAAAAAATTCTTCTTAGTATGGGGATAGTGGGCCTTGGATTATGGATTTGGTGCACCACTTTTACTCCCACAACTCCTCCTTTAAACATTCAAAAAAGTCATGCTCTTTCTTTAGCTGATGATGCTTTTGCGCAACAAGAAGTACCAACACCAGAAGCATTTATTTGGCAACAACACTTTTTTATTGCAAGTATGCCCACTCAATCAGAGTTCTTTGTATGGCGTAAAGAAGGAAAAGAAAAATACCAAGAACTTTTAGGTTCATACCTAACCCCTCCTTCATGGGCTGTTCGCTATCTCTCTTTTTCAGGAAACCTAACCGACCGAGCACTTGAATTTGTTTCACTTATTGGACCAGATGGCACTCTGTTAAGAAGTAATCTTATTTTACCTGAATCACTCGATGGTGCTTCTTTACCAGAATGCGAAGCGCGTGGAATAGCACTTGAGGCCATAGAAAATCACTATGGAATTACTCCAATCGATCTCAAAGAAATTTCTGCTACCCCACAAGAGCGTCCACACCGCAAGGACTGGGCTTTTATTTTTAAAGATAAAAAAGTGGTGTTTTCTAGCGAAGGGCAAGCGCGTATTCAAGTAACTATTTTAGGTGATAAAGTAACTAACATTAATCGATTTGTATTTGTTCCTGAAACCTGGCTACGTGATCAACAGCAAACCGACCTTTACCTTGCTCTCTTTAATTTTTTCATACTTTTTATAAAAGCCTTTGCATTATTTGGCGCGTTTATACTTTTGCAAAAACATCTCTTCCAAAATTTTTGTATAAAAAGAATCATTCTCTGGGCGGCAGTTCTTATCCCTGTTGTAATACTTGCAAGCCTCAACGGATTAGACCAATTATTAGCAACAACCCTCATTAGTTCACGCCCTTACGAAGCGCAGCTTTTTACTTTTATTGCAGCACTGTTAATAACTTCTATTATTTCAGTAACTATTCTTTCCGTTCTTCTTTCTTCTTTAAAAAAGATCATTAGTACTAAAATAAACAATTCGGTTATTCTTTTTGCTATCGCTGCTGAATTAGCCCTACAAGGGGCAATACAAGCGATCCTTTTTGTAAGCCCCCGCTATGTTCCCTTTGTTCCTGATTACCTAAATTTTAACAGCTACTCACCATTTTTTGGGCTTGCCTCTTCATCATTTCTTTCTCTTATTAAAAGTGGGGTTCTTGAACTTATCTGCATTTCAGCATTTACCTTACTTATTAAACAGAAAAAACGTGTATGGCTCTATGGCGTTGCATTCTTTATTGTTAGTTCAATGAGCTACTGCTGTCCACTTGTCTTGTATCCCTCAACTGCTCTTCTTATTGCATTAGTGCTCGGAGCTCTTTTTACATTAATTTATTTTATACTCCTTCGTTACGATCAACGAGCGGTTGTTATCATGGTAGCAACACGAATATCATTGGCGGTCTTACAACAAGGCGTGCAGCAAAACTATCCTCATCTCTTAGTCTATTCGATCATTATTAGTGGTGGTATTATGCTCATAAGTTATTATTGGTTTACTAAATTATCGACTACAAAGGATTAATATGAATACTTCTTTTATCTCCACCTTTTTTACCCCTGAACGTATCTTTTTTATAGGAGTTGGCTCTCTGGCTCTTGTTATTTCATGGATAACCGGAAAAATCCTCCAAAAAGATATTCTTAAAAAATATCGCCCTACAGAACATGGTTCATTTATTATTCCTCTTGCTGCAGTACTTGTTAAAAACATTTTTTTAGCAATTGGTATTTTAGCATTTGCAAGTGCTTTAGGGCTTAATGTCTCATCAATTATTCAAACAATTGGATTACTTGGTTTTGGCATAAGTTTTATGCTAAAAGATCTTTTTATTGATGTCGTATCTGGTTTTTTTATCATAGGATATAAGCCATTCATTCCTGGACAGGAGCTTACTCTTCAGCTTGATAAGGGATCCTATAAAGGAAAGATTGTATCGATTGATATTCGCTATACAACCTTAGAAAATGCAGAAGAAAAAATTCTTATCCCCAACTCATTCTTATTTAAACAACCAGTAAGCATCACGAAATAAGAGCTACGCCTTCTTTTTATCCTGCACTTCAAACCCAAGTTCAAGTAATTTCTGACGAGCTGCATCAGCAGTTACCCAATCTTTTGCTCTACGCGCAGTTTCACGTTCCTGAATAAGAGAGAGTATTTCTTCAGTCATTTCTACCTGTTTTTCTGGTAGCGGCTCTAATGAAAGCCCAAGAATTTGCTGTAAGAATAGTTTGATACTGCAGAGTTCCTCCTTCATATCAGAAAGGTTTTCAAAAACAACCCCTAATGCTCCTACCGTATTCAAATCATCTGAAACAAAATCCACTATCTTCTGAAACAAAAGAGAGGTTTTTCCATACTCATAAGTCATTTTAATAGGGCACTCTGATCCAGAAAATGCTTTGCATAAACGACGGTAAGCCTTTTCTGCTGATTGCAAACCTTCAAAAGAAAAATCAAGCGGAGAGCGATAGTGATGTTGCAAATAATAAAACCGAACAACCATCGGATCAAATGACTCAAATACATCTCGTAAGGTAAAAAAATTATTAAGAGATTTTGACATTTTTTCCTGGTTAATTCGAACAAACGCATTATGAAGCCAGTAAGTTGAAAATGTTCCCCCGAATAATCCTTCAGATTGCGCAATTTCATTTTCGTGATGAGGAAAAATAAGATCCATGCCACCACCATGAATATCAATGTGAGGCGCTAAATACTCAGCAGACATAGCAGAACATTCGATATGCCAGCCAGGCCTTCCATAACCCCATGGGCTCTTCCAAAACTCTCCTTCTTGCTCACCTTTCCACAAAGCAAAATCAAGAGGATTTTCTTTTTTTTCATTCAGCTCAACACGCGCACCAACAAGTAGATCTTCTGTCTTACGCTTTGAAAGCTTTCCATATGAAGCACATTTCATTACCCGATAATAGACATCACCATCAACTTGGTAGGCATAGCCATTTGAAATAAGGCCTTCGATAAATGTAATAATTTGAGGAATAGCTTCTGTTACGCGCGGCTCACTATTTGGCTCATAGCATCCAAGCGCAGCAACATCTTCGTGATAGGCATCAATGTATCTTTGTGCAATTTCCACATACCGAAATTTATCCCCGAATTCTTTTTCAGCTCGATGCAATAATTTGTCATCAATATCGGTAAAATTACGACAATAGGTAACTTCATAACCAGAAAGACGTAATAACCGTAACAAAATATCAAAAGTCACATACACCCGACCATGCCCTATATGCGCATAATCATACGGAGTGATACCACAAACATAGAGCTTTACAGCCATTTCATTTAAGGAAACAAATGGTTCCTTTTTTCCTGTTAACGTATTGGTTAGCGCTATCATCTCTCTATCCTACTGTTATACCAATTTGACGTCTCATTGCGGTTTTTGAATATGAGCCTATATAAGCTGGCTAATTCCTCAAAAAATAGTATCATGATTGCTTATTTTATCATGAAATTGGAAAATCACTATGGATTGGAAAGTGCGTAGGAGCTCACGCATGACGCTTAATAAAAAAACTGTTTTACGCCTCTTTTTGCTGGCCATCGCCATACAGACTGGTACTTCTTTATCACAACAATCACCAACGCCCACCCAACTGGAAGAATCTGAACAAGAAGAAGCAACAAAAAAATATATTGGCAACATCTTTATCGAAGGACTGAGTGTCCTGCCGGAAGATACTATTTTTAGCAAAATATCTTATGAAAAAGGAGATTTTTTTGATAAAAGCCTGACCAGTAATGCCATTAAAAAGATTTATGAACTTGGCTATTTTAAACAAATTACTTTTAAAACAGCTTCTATTTCTCCTGGCATTATTGACCTCTACGTTATTCTTAAAGAAAAAACAGTTATCAAAGATGTCATCTTTAAAGGCAACAAACACCTTGCAACTGAAGAT
>CANNBR010000011.1 GCA_947502805.1 bacterium | reverse complement strand
AAAAGATTGGAGGTTACTCCTGTATAAAGAGTGCCTCCAGGTCGGTCTGCCATAATATACACACAAGGTTGTTTCATAATTCTAACTCATTAAAGATCAGGCTATGGTTGCTTTCCTTAGCGGGCGAGTGAGGGATTGCTTCGCAAGCTCGCAATGACAGGGATTTTGCTTTTTTCTTCATTTATTAGACTGTGGTTCTTTATCTTAGCATGCACTGTTGTTAAGCAATAGCTCGCAATGACACGGACTTTTATAATGATCATGGTAGAACCTCAATAGCTACTTTTGCAGACCACGCATCTCCGTGTTGTTCAAATACCGGCTCGTCGAGTGAAGAAAATTCATAGGCAATCGTTTCAGCTTGCGTAACCCCTTTGATCAGTGCTTCTTGCGGAACTAAGAGTTTTAAAAGTTCTTGGTTTGCATTGTAAATGGTAAGCGAGCTGAGAGGTGTTTTTAAGGACAATTGTTTTGATGTTTTTAAACGGCGAACAGTGGCAACAAGGTGCAGCACAATATTCATAGTTGCAGCGCTGTCTGCAAACTTTAGTGATTTTTGAACATCAGTAAATGCAGTAAGGTGCAGTGATGTGATACCTAGTTTTTTTGCATAGAACGTTTGATACAACGTTTCGGTAATAAACGGCGTGTACGGTGCAAGCATTTGTAAGATACGCAGCCCAACATAGTACAAGGTCCAGCGAGTAGACTTGATAGTGTCAGCATCGTACTGGTCAGGATTAAAGAGCTGATTTTTGATCAGTTCTAAGTAGTTATCGCAAAAATCGTTCCAGAAAAACTGTTCAACGGTATGGAGCGCAAGGCTGAATTCATACTTATCCAAGTAGTTGCTGTAACTTTCAAAACAAGTGGTCGCTTGATGGCAGAGCCATTCGTTTACTGTTCCTAAGTTTTCTGGTTGCTCTTGTGCAGGGGCTTCGGTGATGTGTTCTTCAAGAAATCTAAAAGCATTCCACAATTTGGTAGAAAGCCGTTGGCCAATTTGTAATTGAGTTTCAGAGAATGAAACATCTTGCCCAAGCGTTCCTGATGCAGTCCAGAAACGGATGACATCAGCAGGATAGACTTTTAAAAGGTTTTCAGGATCAACCGGCGTGTTGCCTTGTGATTTTGAAATTTTATCACGGTCTTTGCTGAGTACGTGCCCAGAGATAACAATATCTTTCCATGGCATTACCTTAGAGTGTAGTAATGTTTTTATGATCGTATAAAACGCCCAGGTGCGGATAATGTCGTGTGCTTGTGGGCGCATACCCATAGGCAAGAATGTTGAGTCGTGCGAAAAAGGATCATTTTTTTCATCATAGAGCGCAGCGCAAATGTAGGGAGTTAATGATGAAGTGTTCCAGGTATCCATAACATCGGTGTCAGGCACAATCGCATTACTACCGCAGGCAGGGCAGGGTTGTGTGTGTGTTTGTTCTTGTGGATCAACAGGCAGTGCGGATTTGGCAGCGGTGATAACATGTTTGCATTCAGTGCAGTGCCAGACAGGAAATGGTATTCCATAAAAACGCTGACGGCTTAAACACCAATCCCATTGCAGATTTTGAATCCAATCTTTGCAACGAGCTTTCATGAACTCTGGGTGCCACTCAACTTTATCAAGCGCTGCTAAAAATTCTTGCTTGTTATCAAGAATATTCAAGAACCACTGAGTGAGAACGATGTATTCGATTTCTTTTTTGCAGCGTTCATGCACGTTAACGGTGTGTGAGATATTTTTTTGTGAAATCAAAAGTCCGTGTTGTTTTAATTCTTCAAGAACTTTTTCACGTGCTGCAAGCGCCTTGAGCCCTGCAAGCATGCCGGTATCCTTTGTCCAGATACCATCAAAGCCAACCGATTGGCGGTAGGGAAGTTTATGTTTTTTAAACCAGGCAATATCGTTTTTATCGCCGAAGGTGCAGCACATCACTAGTCCGGTTCCTTTTTCAGGATCAACGAGTTCGTCCATTAAGATAGGGACTTCGTACTCAAATAAAGGAACAGTTGCGGTACTATTTTTAAGGTGTTGGTAGCGTTCATCTTCAGGGTGAAAAAAAAGTGCAACGCATGATGAAAGGAGTTCTGGGCGAGTGGTACTAATGACCGCATCTTTTCCTAGTTTTGTTTCAAACACGATGTCGTTAAATGAAGAAGCTTGTTCTGCATCATCAAGTTCTGCTTGCGCAACAGAGGTACGGCACAGGGTGCAATACAAGGCAGGTTCTTCTCTGCGGTAGATGAACCCTTTTTCATACAGATCAAGGAAAGAACGTTGAGAAATTTTTTGGGCAAGGGGGGCAATGGTTGAATAGGTTTGGGTCCAGTCTGCAGAAATACCCATGCGTTTCCAGAGCGCTTCAAAGGTTTTTTCAGAGTCGTGAGATTCCTTAAGGCACAGTTTTATAAAGTCGGTACGTCCCATGTGGTAGCCGCTTACTTTGTTCTTTTTTTCTACAAATCGTTCGGTTGCAAGGCCGTTGTCATCAAACCCAAAAGGGTAGAACACGTTAAAGCCGCAAAGGCGTTTATAACGAGCGATGATATCGGTTTGGGTGTAAGAAAATATGTGCCCGATATGGAGTGAGCCAGAAATAGTAGGAGGAGGGGTGTCGATGCTAAAGAGAGGCTTTTCAGAATGCTTGTTTGCAGTGAATGTTCCTTCACGTTCCCAGTGTGTTTGTATGTGGGGTTCGTGCGTCTGCGCTTCGTATTTCTTATCCATAGGGGCGTTTACCAGGCTAAAGGTACCAAAAATCTTTCTCTATCAGATTACTTCCAAAAAGTTTTGATGGCAAAAAAGGCCTCCCAATGAAGGGAAGCCTTTATGGTTTTGATAATTCTAAGGTGACCTCAGTAATTAGTTTTAATCGCTTCTGATTATTATTTTTTATCCTTCTAGAACGTTTGGCATATTGTTTTTCCTAACTACCGATTATCTTACTTCTTGGCCGGCTCAAGTTTGAATTTAACTAGAGATTCAGTAAGCATAGTATGCGCTTCGCGCTCTAGCTTTTGCATTTCAGCAGCTTCTTTTATCGCAACTTCACCACTACCATGTACAAAGCCATTATCTATTACAGAGTCATACGCATTTTGCGCGTCAGTATTTGCAACAGTATATGCCTTTTGATTTTCTTCCACCGCTTTATAAGCTGGAGAAGTAAGACTATTAGGGTTCTGTTCTTTAATACTATTTATTTCTGCTGTTATTGCTTCTGCTATTTCTTGCATTTTTAACTTTTTATTTCTTGCTTCTTCTTTTGCTTCTTCTATTCTTTTTTTGTATTCTTGTATGTTCTTTAGATAGTCTTCTTTTCTTTTTTTTGCTATTTCTGCTCTTGATGGTCCACCATTAGCTTCGGCAAGGTCCCGCTTAGCTTTATCAAGATCATGATCTGCTTTTAGAACAGCTTCTTTCGCATCCGACAAATCCTCGGACCATTTAACATCATCATCAGTAGGATAGCCATGCGGATTGTGTTGACTGACAAGTTTTAACTTTAGAATAGCTGCAACATTTTTTTGAGCATCAAGAACACCTATCTCTAATTTTTTTATTTCTTCTGTTATTTCTTCTCTTATTTCTTCTGCTGTTTTGTTTATTTTTGCTTTTTCTTTTGCTGCTTCTGCTTTTGCTGCTTTTTCTTTTGCTGCTTCTGCTGCTGCTTCTTCTGCTCCGTCTATATAACTCGGTTGTTTAAGTTGATTTATAAAGTATTCATCTTGGCTTGTGTTTATAGCATCAGTGGATGGCTTTTTATTTCTAGTGTCTATTTTTTCTCTGGCCGCTAGAAATTCTTTTGTTTCATTTTCTATATATGCAGGCGCCTTCTTTAAGTTTTTTATTTTATTTTGAAGTTTGGCAACCTCTTCAACTATACGATCATTTTCTTTATAATCATGAGTAAGGTTAGTGTTCTGCAATTTACTTATTTCCTTATCAGTTTCTTTTATTGCCGTTTCCAGCTCATTAAATGTTCTAAAATCCTCTAATTTTGGCTCTTTCCTAAGGCCTATTTTAACCAAAGCTCTATGTAATAAACTTGGTCTGTCACTATCTTTTACTTGATTTGGATCATCTGTACGAGCAGGAGAGGTTTTTTCAGCTGGCTTTTTTTGAGCACGAGTAAATACTTTAGCTATTTTTGCTCCAACATGATTAATTATTATTCTTGTTCTTCTTAAAACCTCATTTACTTTTTGGCTAAATGGCTTTTCAACAGTAGTAGGTTCTTGGTAAACTTCTTTTGGATGCATTGCATCCACTATTGCTATTTGCCCCATGCAGAGTGCCATCATTATGAGTTTTTTCATCTCTGTTTCCTCTTTTTTATGAAAAATTTTTACACAATTACATATTACAATTTGAATAGTAGCATAGAGGATAGGATTATTGTAAGAGGTGATGTTAAACGTGAAGCGCGACACTAAAACTTTTCTGATAGTCAACATTCAATGTTGGCAGTTTAAGCTTAAAAGGCCTCCTGATGAAGCGAAGCCTTTAGGGTTTTAGAGATGGCTTAGAATGATGAGCACTTTATTTTAAGCTTGGTTATTTAGACTACATTACTTCCGCGAGCAATATGTTGTTTGCATTCTGCAAGCCTGGTTACTACAACAGGGTGATAGGAGGCCATAGGTTGTGCTTTTTCATAACAAGCAAGGGCTGCAGGTAGATTATTTTTCTTAACATACACTTCTGCAAGGTTGAGCCATGAACGATATTCTTGAGGGTTTTTTGCAAGGAGAGATTCATAGACTTGTTGTGCTTCCTCTAAATGGTTAAGGCAGTAGTGTGCATTACCAATATTAAAAATAACATCAGTGTCGTGAGGGGTTAATTCTGCAAGGTGAGTGAATCCTACAAGTGCATCTTCATATTTTTGTAACTCTACGCTGAGTTCTGCATACGATTTGAATGATTCAACTGCTTGGTAGTCTGCATTAATACAAGCAAATTTTATTTTCTCAAAAGCGCCTGGTTTATCTCCTTCTTCATACAAGGCTTGTCCCCAATTAAAATGGGCTTTGCCGTAATAAGGCCGCAGCTTAATAGCATGTTGGGTAAGTTTTTTCACTTCAGCATATTCTTTTTTTGTAAGGAGGTAGGAAGAAAGGTTGTTGTAAAATTCTGGGTAGTTTGGATTTATGGTAAGTGCGCGCCGTAAGGAATTAATGGCAATATCAAGCTTTCCTGTTCTGCAATAACAGACTGAAAGATTACTCCATGGATCTGGGTAGAAAGGATCTAGTTTTATAGCTTTGCGTAAGTAAGGAATTGCTTCGGCGTATCGTTCATGTTCTGCAATAGCAACGGCATAATTGTTGTAAGCGCGTGCTTTTTTTGGTGAATTTTGAATATTGCTCATCCAAAAAGCTTCGCCTGATCGCCATATTTGATTTCGCTCATAAGTGCTCAATCCAAGAAGTATGATACACAGAGTTGTTACTCCATAAGCGCTTAATTGATTGTTTTTAAATGAGAGCTTTTTGGTAAACCATTCAAAGCCAAATACAAGAGCTAGAGAAAGTAATAAGAAGATTCCAAAGGAGCTGAAATAGGTTTTGTAATCAGCAACTAATTCTGTTGAAGGAATAATAGTTGAACGTGGGGCAAGGCCAATAAAAAACCACAAAGAACAAAAAGCAACAAGATGCGTATTGTCTTTGCGTAATAAAATCAGTGTTCCTGCTAGTAAAAAAAGAAGAAGCAAGAGGGGAAGGATTACTTCTGCACTGAAAAAAGTTGAGGGCATTATCCAGTCGTAGTCGACGCTAATATTAAAAGGCCATAGAAACATAACAATATAATGAACAACTACTTTGAATTGAGACATAAAATAAGTCAGTGGGTTAATGGTTTGTGCGGCATTGGCAGTGATTACATTGCCAACATTATTAGGGAGTACTGCTGTTCCTAAAAAAGATGTTTTGAGAAAGTGGAAATTTAAATATCGAAGGTACTGAAATGCGATAAGAGCTGTGTAGCTAATAAAGAAAAGCCACTTCTTTTTTAGTTCTGTAAAGCTGCCTTGAGAGACAAAAAACCAATCAAATAGAAGGAGCATAAGTGGGGAAAGAACTGCAATTTCTTTAGTGCCGCAGGAAAGTATTCCAAGAACAGTAATGAGTATCAAAAGTGGTGCTTTTACTTTCCATGATTCAGCTTTTTGATAGAAGAGATAGACAAGAATAATTGCCATCATAAAAAGGCTGGCAAGCCCTTCAAGCTGCCCTTGAATAACATAGGAGACCGTTTGTGTTTGAACTGGATGGAGTAAAAATAAAAGTGCAGTGAAAAAGGCTAGAGGAAATGCTTTTTTTACAATGGATCCATATTTCTTGAGCCCTAAAAGAGAGAGATAGGTTACAAAAAATATAAGAAGTCCTGTTGATATATGGAAGACCATGTTTGAGCGTCGGTAGACAAAGGGGTTATGTTTTCCAATTTTGTAATGGATGGTATTGAGCATGTAGCTAATCCATCGGCCACCTCCAAACATCCATGAACTGATATCACTGATACGTAAGTGAAAAAACTTTTGAATATTGTAAATGTCATCAAACTGAAAACCGTAAGAAAGGGAAGGATAGTATGCGATGACAGTCGCAACTGTTAGCGTAACGATAGCAACTAGGGTCCATTTCCAGTTTGATGAGTGAGGTTCTTTTTTTGGCGATACATGCATAATGAATTCCCTTTTTAGGCTCGCTGTCATAATTTATCTATGAAGCTTCAGAGCTTATAACGCTGTTATTTTTTGTCTACGAAGGGTCATGAGTTTGACCCTTCTGGGAAATCTTTTTAAACTGAGTCATGATAAAAATAACGATCTTGTGTAGGAGTTTTCCGTGGGTATGACCGTTCAAGCAACAGAGTTAATGATCGATACGTTAATTGTCTTGATTACTTATTTTTCTATTATTCCTATTATCGGATGCTTTAGAGCATGGGTAGCAGAAAAAATGGGTGATGATACTCCAGAAAAATTGGGCTTTTTAACACTCAATCCGATGGTTCACGTGAGTTTTTTTTGGTTAGCCATTATGTCATTGGGGCTTACCCCCTTTGGTTTCGGTCAATATATTCCTCTTAATCCACATAATTTTTACGGCAAGTGGCGTGTGGCAAAAATGTTCACTGCTTATCTATCAGATGCTTTTGCAAATATTGTAATGGCTTTGTTGGCTCTTTTTTGCTTTGTTCTTTTATTTGGATCTGATCCGCTTGAATTCTTTTTAAGTTTTTCTCAAGCGCGCACTGCAGTATTATATCCGGGGTATGAAGCAACATCTTCATTTGCTGTTGTGGTAGCATTATTGCTGCGTAATATTATCTTTTTTAATAGCATGCTGGCTGCGTTTAACATTATTGTGAATCTTTTTTATGTAGGCTTTTTCTATTTTTCTAAAGATGAGCAAGGGGCTTTTGGTATTTACTCTGGTGATCGTTTGCAGTGGATAATGTTTATCGTTCCTATTCTTCTTTTAATGTTGTTTGTGAATAAGATTCATAGTGGTATCCTCTGGCTGATCATTTCGATTGGTATGTGGTTCTGGAAATATATAACTCTTCTTTCGTAAGGAACATGCAATGAATGAACAAATAGAAGTTCTTAAAAGAGGCATTGTTGCTGTTATCCCTGAAAAAGATTTTGAAAAAAAGTTAGCAACAGGAAAAAAGCTACGTATTAAATTAGGGATGGATCCAACAGCTCCCGATTTACATCTTGGCCATGCAGTAGTGCTTAGGAAGTTGCGCCAATTCCAGGATATGGGGCATGAAATTTTGTGTTTGATTGGTGATTTTACCGCAGCCATTGGCGATCCAACAGGTAAATCAAAAACACGTCCTGAGCTTTCCCGTGAAGCAATTATTGTTAATACGCAAACGTATCTTGAACAAGTGAGTAAAGTGCTTTCAAAAGAAAACTTTAAACTTTATTTTAACTCTGAATGGCTCTCAAAACTAGATGCAGCTGATATGTTAAAGCTCTGTGCAAAAGTAACAGTGGCTCGCCTTATTGAGCGAGAAGATTTTGCTAATCGTTTAGAACAGAAGAGCCCTATTGGGTTCCATGAACTGTTCTATCCGCTGATGCAAGGGTATGATTCTGTTGTTTTAAAAGCAGACGTTGAACTTGGTGGAACCGATCAAACATTCAACCTTTTGATGGGCCGTTTTTTACAAGAACAGTATGGTCAAGAGCCGCAAGTCATCATGACATTACCTCTTCTTGAAGGTCTTGATGGGGTTGAAAAAATGTCCAAATCATTGGGCAACTACATTGGTCTTTCAGAATCACCACAAGATGCGTACGGAAAATTGATGTCTATTTCTGATGTGCTTATGTGGCGTTATTATGAAGTACTTTTACTGACATCTCTCGAAGAGATTACTGCAATGCAACAACGTATTAATGCGGGTATTGAGCATCCTCTTGATTTAAAAAAGAGCATGGCACACCAGATACTTTCACTCTTTTGGTCACCGACTGAAGCTGATACAGCACAACAGTATTTTGAAACGATTTTTCAGAAAAAAGATTTATCTCAAGCACAAGAAGTTACGCTACCAGCAGGATTGGCCAACCCTCTATGGATTGTAGATCTCTTAAAAGAGTTGGGCGCCATTAAGACATCATCTGAAGCTAAACGTTTAATAGAAACGAATGCGGTAGTTATTGATGCGCAAGCGGTAACTGACTTTAAAGCGCTCATTACTTGGAAACCGGGCATGATCATTAAAGTTGGCAAGCACCGTATTTATAAGATCGCTTAGAGCTCTTAGTAATTGATTTCTTTAATGAATCATGATGACTTAGGTGGTATCGGATAAGTTCTTAATAAAAAAAATCAAAAAAAGGGACTCTTATGAATACATGGATGCCGCAGGATCAAACGTATTGGTATCTTAATCGTAAAGCAGAGCCTGGATGTCATGAAAATATAACTACTGATGTAGTAATTATTGGTGGTGGTATGGCGGGGCTTTCTGCTGCTCAGGCTTGGAGTAAAAGAGGTAAAAAAGTGGTGGTACTTGAGCAGTATTATTGTGGTTCGGGAGCTACAGGAAAAAGTTCAGGATTTGTAACTCCTAATGCAGAACTTTCTTTTACCGACTTTTCAAAGCGCTACAATTTTGAAATAGCGCATGCGATTTGGGATTTTATTACGAGTGGTGTGGATGATATACGAAACAATATTAAACAACATTCCTTTGCTTGCGAGTATGCGCCACAAGATACTCTTATGGTTGCCGCTACCAAGAATGAATTTAAAACACTCGAAATCGAACACCAGAACTTAGCGAAGTTTGGCTACAAAACTGCATTATATACCCAAGATACAGTGCGCAAGTCTATTGCATCAGATGGCTACTTCGGGGGAGTAAGTTACGAAGAAACCTTTGGCATAAATGGCTATCTTTATTGTCAGGAAATGAAGAAGCAGCTGCAAAAAACAGGGGTTATGATTTTTGAAGATACGGCCGTTATTGCAATTAACGATCACATGGTTACAACCCCCCATGCGCAGATTGTAGCTGATTACATTGTTGTATGCACCGATCACTTTATGCCTGAACTAGGTTTATTAAAACAGGATGTGTATCACGCACAAACTTTTTTGATGATTTCTGAGCAGTTAACTGATGGGCAAAAAGAGGCAATTTTTCCAGAAAAAAATCTTCTCGTGTGGGATTCAGAGTTGGTGTACAACTACTTTCGTATCACTCCTGATAATCGCTTACTTTTGGGTGGAGGAACTGTTTTAACGACCTATGCATCAAACCCTGATCATGATAACAAGCGCGTGTTCAATAAACTAACAGGTTATTTTACTACAAAATTTCCGGGTCTGAATATTCAGTTTAAACAAATGTGGCCAGGATTAATTGGCATTTCCAAAGATATTGCGCCGATTGCTGGTCGCGATAAAGATAAGCCTTATTTGTACTATATTTCTGCTGCTGCTGGATTGCCGATAGCTGCGGCACTTGGTCGCTACAGCGCGGAAAGCTTGCTTGAAGGAAAATCTGATTTGGATTCTTATTTTTCTCCGTATCGATCATTTCCTATTGGTGGCATATTACAATCGATACTTGGCACTAAGCTTTCTTTTGCTTTATGTAACAGTATGAAAAAAATTATTCCATAAGAGCTTATCGGCTGCTTGTTAAAAGCATAAAATCATAGATTTTTTCAGCGCATTCTTTTATTCGTTCTTCATTAGTTTCAAATTCGGCAGAAACATCAAGAACAAGAACAGGAACATCTTTAAGTCCAGGAAGAATGCCGTGTTTTTTTATTAAAAACTCTTCGTGTTGGTTGTGAATCTGTTCAAAATAAGTAAGAGGAATAGTTTCTTCGCTTGAACGGCTTCGTTTTTTTGCACGGTCGTAACAAACTTTAGGATCGGTTTGTAGGTAGATAAAACCATGAGGGCTTTTACAACGCTGTTCTACTAAAAAGGTGAACCATTTATTATAGAGCACCCATTCAGCTTCATCTAAAACTCCTTGCAGGTAGCCATTTCTTGCAAAACAGTAATGCCCTGAATACAGCGAGCGTTCGATAATTCTGAAAGGATTAGTGTCTGCCTGTTCGCGTAAATGTTCCTGTATGCGTTTGAACATGGTGAAGGTTTCCATGGTGTAAGACCAACGAGCAGTATCTTTATAAAAATGAGCAAGAAGAGAAGTGCCATGATCAACTTTATCCCAAGAATTCACTGCTTCAAAAACAACTTGTACCAAAGGAAGTTGTTGCGAGAGTAAAGAAAGAAGTGTTGATTTTCCTGCGCCAACATTGCCTTCAACTAAATACATCGAATTTCCCTTACTGGTAGGATAAAAATTTATTAGATTTTCATTATAGTTCTGATTTGAAATCTTGTGTCATTCCCAGTGACGTAAGGAGCGGTAAGGGAATCTTTGGTATGTATAAGTCCTTTTTGATGAAGATTTTTTCTTTTCTATAGATCTCCATACCGTTCGCTTTGCTCTCTGAGGATGACACATTTAGTATAGGAAAAATTAATCTACTCAACAACTTTGCGAACAATAAGCGGGTTAATTCGTGTAACAAATTCATAATTAATGGTGCGGCATTGTTCAGCAAGCATTTCGGCAGTTATTAAATGTTCTGCTCCAAGCAAAGTTACTTCATCGCCAATCATAATTTCTGGGTCTGTAGTTACATCAACAATGCAAAGGTTCATGGCAATACGTCCGCGTACAGGAAAAAACCGATCTTTAATTTTTACAAAACTTTGATTTGAAAGCCTGCGGTCGTATCCATCGTAATAACCGATAGGGAGGATGGCTGTTTCTATAGTAATGGGCGCTTGGTACGTACAATCATACCCAACATAACTACCAGCAGGGATTGTTTTACGTGCAATAACGCGCGTTTTCCATTGCATGACTGAGCGTAAAAAAAAATGTGGATGCAAGGTTTCCATACGTACTTTGCTTTCTACCGAAGACCATAAACCGTAGGTACTAATGCCAAGGCGCGCAAAGGTGAGATGGCTTTCAGGTAAAGAAGTAATAGCTGCAGAACTTGCAAAATGCTTGAGGGGAATATGAATACCATTTTTTTCTAGCTGCTTAATAAGGGTAAAGAATCGTTCTGTTTGTAAATGAGAAAAAGAAAGGTCGCTTCGTTCAGAGGCTGCAAAGTGTGAAAAGATGCCTATAATTTCAATGCCTCGAAGTTGTGCACACGTTTGTACAAATGCTTCTGCTTCTTGATGATGCACTCCTAAACGGGAAAGCCCAGTATCTATTTTTATATGAATGCGAGCTTTTTTAGAAAGGCGTTGTGCGATACTGTTAAGTTCTTGCGCAAAAGGTAAATCATACACAACTAAGTCGATATTTTGTTCGATCGCATCTTTTACATGACCATCAATAATACTTAAAACAAGAATCGGTTTGGTGATGCCGTGTGCGCGTAATTGCAAAGCTTCAGAAACACTGACTACGCACAAGTAGCCGACATCAGCACTTGTGTCTAAAATAGCCCCCACTTCCACTATGCCATGACCATAGGCATTACTTTTTATGACCGGAGCAAGAAGAGTTTGCGGGCCAAGTATCGCTTTGTAGCTGGCGATATTATGAAGCAGCGCGCTTTTACTGATTTCTACAATACTATGATGATTCATGCCTTCTCTTTATCATGTTTTATGCAGGTAATTACACCGAGACCAAAAGCAGTGCACAGTGCGGCATCTAGAGGTTTTAGGAGAGCTACTTGTGTAAGCATCCAATAGGCAGTACCGACCTCTATTGTTAATGTAAGCGCTTTACCTACACGCAGCTTTATTGATTTGTTTTCAATAGGAAGAACATCGTCAAAAGAAGTTGTTTTATCACAATACAGTTTTTCAAGTACAAGGCCCCCGCCTAAAGCACCAAACCCTATCAATAATAAAGAACTCTCTTTTGTTGGAGTTATAATCGTCGGCATATCGAATGAGTAGTTAGCTAGAGAATAATCAATACCTTTCTTGAGCCCTAATCCAAGTCCGGCAGCACATGCTCCTGAAAAAGCAGTGAGTGTTGTTGTTTTTAGAGGTTTATCAGATCCGCTTAGGGTTACAGTAATGAGTAATAAAAAACTGCTAAGCAGAAGGTTTTTCATAATGACTCCTTAGGATTGATAAAGTTTTAATTGAAAATTAAGGTAGTCTTTTTGCCAAAAAAGGCAATTCAGTAGCGCTTCTTTCCAAGAATCCCATCTATGGTATACTGATTAGATCAGCTTTTAACCTTAACTGCTTTTTCCGATGTAGTTCGGTAGGCGTTTTACAAAGGACCGACAGTGAAAAAAACTCCTAGAGAAATGGGAACCGCAGAACTTGTCTATGGAGTGCATCCAGTACGAGAACTTCTTGCACAAAAAAAACGTAGGGTATACGACATTTTTACCCTTTCTGATGATCCAAAAAGCTGGGCGGAAATACAACCGCTCTTGCCAAAATACCCATACTCTATTCACAGGCTTGCTCGCCAAGCTCTTTCTGAACGTATTGGCACCACTGACCATCAAGGAATTGCTGCCCTTGCAGAGCCATTTTCATACCGTAAAAAGTTTTTTGATGTAAGTAGAGACCAATTTTTGGTCATGCTTGATGGTATTCAAGATGCTCGTAATTTAGGAGCGATTATTCGTTCTGCCTATTGCACAGGAGCTGATGGAGTTATTCTTGTTCAAAAACAAGGTGTTGCATTAAATTCTGCTGCCATTAAAGCATCAGCTGGCCTTGCTGAACGTATGAGTATCTATCAAGTAACTACCCCATCTGTTGCACTTATGGATCTTAAACATGCTGGATACAATATTTATGTTGCTGCTTTGAGTGAAAACGCAAACGCATTTACTGTTGAATACAAAAAACCTATGTGTTTGGTTATTGGTAGTGAAGGGCTTGGAGTTTCTTACCAGTCTCTAAAAGCGGGTACCGTCGTAACATTACCTCAAAAATCCCCTGATGTTTCGTATAATGCTTCGGTTGCGGCGGGTATTATTATGTCTATCGTGAGCAATAGTTTTACTGAGTAAGTCCATTTCCTGTCTTCGTTCCCACGGAACTATTTCAGGCTAGCGCCAGAGAGCGATAGCTTTGCCGAGCAGTGTCATTCCCAGGGAGCGATAATGAATGGTAAGGGAATCTAAGTGTGATCAGAAATAAAAGAGCGCCTATTTTTTCAAGAGGCGCTCTTTTATTATAGAATTTAATTATTTAAGATTATGGCTATACTAGAAATTGCTCCGGCTTTGGTTAGGAAAGTTTCGTAAGAAGCATCAGATGCATAATCGAGTGCTGTGTAATCCCCTCCGTTTCCCAAGCTAGCATTTGCATTACTGTTTTGTATATTAAGATTTATGCCAGGAATTTTTACGAGCAACTGTAAAATCGGTAGCAAATTGCCACTAATGGCTCCATAATTATTGCTTGCTGCATACATCAGAGCGGTCATGCCAGTGTTGTCCTGAATATTAGCATCAATTCCTTTAATCCCTACAAGAGCTTGAACCATAGCTGTATTTCCTGCACTAGCGGCATAGATGAGAGCTGTTGAACCAGTACTGTCTTGCATATTAATACTTTGTGAGATTGCTGGAGCTTTAAGAAGCGCTTGAACCTTATCTATATTTCCTGCCTTAGCAGCAAGTGTAAGAGCAGTTTCTCCGGCTGTGGTTAGGAAAGTTATGTAAGCATCAGATGCATAATCGAGTGCTGTGAATCCAGGCATAAAAGCCTTACTGTTATTGTTTTGTTTATTAAGATTTATGCCAGGAATTTTTACGAGCAGGTTTAAAATTGGTAGCAAATTGCCACTAATGGCTCCATTATTATTGCTTGCTGCATACATCAGAGCGGTCATGCCAGTATCGTCCTGAATATTAGCGTCAATTCCTTTAATCCCTACAAGAGCTTGAACCATGGCTGTATTTCCTGTGTTAACGGCATACATCAGAGCGGTCATGCCAGTATCGTCCTGAATATTAGCGTCAATTCCTTTAATCCCTACAAAGGCTTTAACGATAGCTGTATTCCCTTCGCTAACGGCATAAATCAGAGCAGTATGTCCAGCACTATCTTGAATATTAATACTGTCTTTGATGTCATGTGCCCCAAGAAGCGCTTGTACCACAGGCAGAGAAGGAGTTTGCTGATTTAGGGCTATAATAAGAGCGGTATCTGAAGAATTTGCGACATTGGCTTGTGGAGTAGTTTTAGCACCTGCAGTAATGAGCGCTTGTGTTATTAGTAAGTTGTTGGTATCTACTGCCCCCATGAGTGGGGTTAAGCCATCTGCATCAGGCATGTTAATATTGGCTCCTGCAGTAAGAGCACTGTTAACGCCCGCAAGATCACCGTTAACAAGAGCAGTTAAAAGATTACTGGTTGCTGTTGCTTTTTCAGCAGCAGCTTGGAGCGCAGGTCTACAATTTGCTGCTGAAACAGACCATGCTGTGCCGTCTTTTGAACTAACGATTGTTGTGTCTGCTCCAATGGCAATCAGAGCTTGAGTTATTGATAAATTCCCTTTGTTAACTGCATACATGAGAGCAGTCCACCCAGTATTATCTTGTAAATTAATACTGTCTTGGATGTCAGGGGCATTGAGTAAAGCTTTTACGATATCAAGAGAAGGAGTTTGCTGATTTACTGCTACCATTAAAGCGGTCTGTGAATAATTTGCTACATTGGCTTGTAGAGTAGTTTTAGCACCTTTATTAAGTAGATTTTTTATTATTAGTAAGTTGTTGTTATTTGCTGCCGACATGAGAGCTGTATATCCATTGCTATCTTGAAGATTTACATCAGCTTTATGGCTAATAAAAAGCTGTGCCATTTTAAGGTTATTTTCTTTAACTGCATTCATAAGGGGTGTTTTACTATTGAGGTCTAGTAGGTTAACGTTTGTTGCTTTATTATTCAGTAATGTTTCTGCTAGCTGGAGGCTGCTTTTTGTATCGCTACAAGTAAGTAGAGAAAGAAGTGGTACTTGGCCTACTAAGAGGTCTGGGTTAGCGCCTTTTTCAAGAGCTTTTTCTAGTGCGGGGATATTGTTTTGGTTGATTGCATTTACTAAAGCATTGGTTCCGATGGGAGCTTTTTGTTTGTTTAAAAAAGTTACTGTTTCTGGGGTAAATCCTAGCAATGCATAATCGAGAGGAGTGCAGCCATTTTTATCTTGTGCAGTAAGGCTTGCGCCTTCTTTAACGAGATAGGGAATAAAAGGAGGCATTGTTTTATAGGTTACTAAGCTTGCTGTCATGAGCGGAGTGGTGCCAAATTTATCAGGCATGTTAACGCTTGCTCCATCTTTAATGGCTGCTTTAATGGCTGCTTCTGCTTGAATTTCAGTAAGATCGTTTGAGGTTATCGCTTGTATCAATGACTGCTGGGGGGACATTTTTTGTACAGACGTTGCTGCAAAGGCAGTGTGCAAAAGTAATGCAACCATTAAGACTGTTATCTTTCCATATTGAGCGCCAAGATTTTTTCTTTTCATGATTTTTTCCTTCTTTTTTATAAAAATAAACTTTATAAAGATTTTTTGATGAACAACATTTCCATCTCTATTATCAAAATTAGGTGATCTATCTCCCCCAAGTCAATAGTTCTATTTGTAATTTTAAAATGCGGGCATATAAAGATCTCTAAAAATGTAAGATTTAAGCTTCAGCCTTAAAACTATTGCCCTATCGCGGTTTTAAGAATAATCATTGACTTGAAGTCTCTGAAAAACGTATAAAAGGTGATAAACGTCCCTTAGTTATAAAGAGAGGTCGAGGTTGTGAAGAGAGTTGGTATTGTAGGGTTCATTTGCTTGGCACTTATAAGCTTGAGTGGCTATGCAGTATTATGCACGCGCCATTTTTATGCTCCACCCTCACAGCAGTTTGCGCTTTCTAATCATTCTCAGATTTCATCACTTTCTGCTGATTGTAAAAAACGTTTACGAGCTTTTTTTACTGATCACAAATCGAGTCAATACTCTCAGGAGCACTTTTCGGCTGAACTAAAAAAACAATTTCTTGGGTTAAAAAAAATAACCTTTTCCTATAAAAGCCAAAAAAAAATGATAGTAACGGTCTACTGCGCTCGACCCCTGTTCGTTTTTAACAATCAGGTGGCGGTAACAGGTGGAGGTGTGCAAGTTGCTCAGAATGACTTTGATCAATTGGCGCTTGCAGAGCTCCCTCATTTTTCGGTAGCTCAAGCTGAAAATAATCAACCTTTTTCACAAGAATGTATTGAATATGCGCGGGCACTTGATCCAGCGGTGCATGCATTCTATGACGTTGAATGGGTAGATAGTTCTCTTATAAAATTTCATGATAAACAGCATGTACATATTACGGTGCTAGGGTCTACGCAAACAACAGTAGAAACGATACTGCAGCCTGCATGCAGAGAAGTAACGATGGCGCTTTTAGAAAGAAAAACAGGTCGTAAGGGGACAAAAAACGACTGGTGTATTGATAGGCGGTTTAAGGGTCAAATGATTGTATTTCCGGGGGGGAGTGTCACAAATGAAAAAACTGTTTGCGGATAACATAGTTACTGCTATTGATGTGGGAACAACAAAGATTTGTGTGTTGATTGGTCAACAACTAAGCGAAGGTTCGGTTGAAATTTTAGGGATTGGCAAAGTTCCTTCAGAAGGATTGCGCAAAGGGGTAGTGGTTGATATGGCCAAAACTATTCGTTCAATCAAAGACGCGGTTGAAGAAGCGCAACTTATGGCTAACGTCAGAATAGAATCGGCTGTTGTAGGGGTGTCTGGGAGCCATATTCAGTCTCGCAATGTGTATGGTGCAGTGCCGATTGGAAAAAAAGGAGTGACGCAAGAAGATATTGCCAATGTTATTGCCAATGCAAAAGCAGTACCTCTTCAAGAAGGTCAACAAGTGCTCCATGTTCTTCCACGGTATTTCAGTATCGATGGGCAAGAGCGGGTGCAAGATCCATTAGGGATGTTTGGTGTTCGGCTTGAGGCACAAATACATATGATTACTGGCTCAGTAACATCCGTCCATAATTTGGTTTCGTGTTGTGAGCAAGCAGGAATTCTAGTGCAAGATGTGATTTTGGAACAACTTGCCTCTGCCAAAGCAGTGCTTAATGACGATGAGCGAGATTTAGGGGTGGGGATGATTGATATCGGGGGAGGGACAACCGATTTAGCGATTTATCAAAGGGGAACTATTTGTCATACGAAGGTCATTCCTGTTGCTGGCAACCATTTCACCAATGATCTTGCTATTGGATTGCGTATTACCACGAAGGATGCAGAACGAATAAAACGAGACTATGGACTTGCAAACTCTCGTCTGTTAGAAAATGATAGCATCATAGAAGGAGAGCTGATCCAAGGAGAAATCATGCGCACGATACACATGAAAGACATCACTGAGATACTTGAGGCTCGCAGCCAAGAGTTACTTTCGTTAGTGCACGAAGAAATTCTTACACATCATCTTTCTCACGTACTTGTTTCAGGCTTGGTTATCACTGGTGGTGGTAGCATGCTTGAAGGTCTTAAAGAGGTTGCTGAAGATATTTGTGGCGTGCCGGTTCGCATTGGGCGTCCGCGTATTCTTCACAATGATCCAGAAATACTCTCTAATCCTATCTATGCCACAGGCTATGGGCTTTTGTTGCTTGCGGGGGACAAAGGACGTTCTTCAGGCTTGTTTAATGATGATCAAAAAGGGGTAACCCGTTTATTGATGCGTATGAAATCGTGGGTTTCTGACTTTTTTTAGGGTCGTAAAGCAAGGAGAGTGAACATGATACATCTTGAGCAAGAAGAAAAAGGCAATGGTGCCGTTGCTTGCATAAAAGTGGTGGGAGTTGGGGGAGCTGGAGGGAACACTATTAACTGCATGGTTGAATCAGGGTTTAAAGGGGCGGAGTTTTATGCAGTCAATACTGATGCACAAGCTCTTCATATATCGCTTGCAGGAACCAAAATTCAGATTGGTTTAAAATCAACCAAAGGCCTTGGTGCTGGTGCAAACCCAGAAATTGGTAAGCGTGCAGCAGAAGAGGA